>DASVVF010001011.1:0-2683 GCA_036386695.1 Catenuloplanes sp.
CCGTCGCGGCCGGCGAACCCGCTGGAGCCGCTGCAGCCGCGGCCGGTGAACCCGCTGGACCGGCGGGCACGCACCCCGCTGGACCGGCGTCCCGGGGCGGCGCCGGAGCCGTCCGCCGCACCGGTGTCGGAGCCCGGGCGCGGCCAGCCGCTGAGCCAGCGGCCGGTCAACCCGTTCGAGCAGCGCACCCCGGCGTCGTTCACCCAGCGTCCACCGACGCCGCCGCGCGAGCCGCGCCCGGTCAACCCACTCGACCGGCGGGGGACCCGGACCTTCGACGGGTACGCGGGCCGGGCGACGCCGGTCACCGGGGCCCAGGCCGCCGATCCGCCGCACAGCTTCTTCAACCCGGTACCGCGCCCGGCGTCCGGCGTGTACCCACCCCCGGCCGAGCCGGCCGAGACGGCCTACCCGCCCAGGCCTGGTTACCCGGGTGAGACCGGCTACCAGGGTGGGACCGGCTACCAGGCTGAGACGGGCTACCAGGGTGGGACGGGCTACCAGGGTGAGACGGGCTACCAGGGTGAGCGCGGCTATCCGGCCGAGCGCGGCTATCCGGCGCAGCCGGCCCCGTCCGGTTACCCGGCCCGGTCGGCGTACCCGGCTGAGGCGGACTACTCCGGGTACCCGGCGGAACCGGCGGGCCGCGCGGCGGCTCCGGCCGCCGCGGTCCCGGCCGTGACCGACCCCGCCCAACCGGATCCCGCCGAACCGGGCCCGACCCAGCCGGGCCCGACCCAGCCGGGCCCGGGCCAGCCGGGTCCGACCCAGCCGGGTCCCACGCAGCCCGCTCCAGGTCAGCCCGGTCCGACGCAGCCGGGTCCCGGTCCGACCCAGCCGGCTCCGGACCGGCCGGCGGCCGCCCTGCCCGGTGCGATCCTGCCGGGTGCCGGTTTGTCGGGTGCCAAGCTGTCGGGTGCCGGTGGGTCGGGTTCCGGGTTGTCGGGTGCGGCGCTGTCGGCCGCCGGGTTGTCGGGTGCGGCGCTGTCCGGTGCGGTCCGCGCCGCTCCGGCCCGCTCGGCGCCGGTGGCGCCCGAGGTGGCCGGCATCGGCGTGGCGGCCGGGTCGACTGACGGCCTGGGCACGGTCGGGCCGCTGGCCAACGGGCAGCCTGGTGTGCCCTCCGGTATCGAATGGCGGCAGAGCCGCGCCGACGGGGAGACCGAACGGGCGATCAGCGTGCTGCGTCGCGCCATCGGCGGACCCAGGGTGCTGGCCTTCGCCAACCCCAAGGGCGGCGTCCACAAGACGACCGCCACGGTGCTGGCCGCCGCCAGCGTCGGCAGCGTGCGCGGTCGCGGCGTGCTGGCCTGGGACGACAACGAACTGCGCGGCACGCTGGGGCTGCGGGCCGGCAGCGCCCGGCACGCCCGCACCATCCGGCATCTGATCACGGACCTGGCGGAGTTGGAGAGCCTGCACGGCGACAATCTGACCAACCGGCTCGACGACTACCTGCGCCATGCCTCGGACGGCTCGTACGACGTGCTGGCCGGCGAGGAGAGCCCGCGCTTCGCCCAGCGGCTCGACCACAGCACCGTGCGGCGGATCATGGACCTGCTGCGGCACACCCACGATGTGATCTGCGTCGACACCGGCAACAACGTGGAGAGCGTCAACTGGCAGACGGTGCTGCAGACCGCCGACCAGTTGGTGGTGACCACCGTGCCGCGCGAGGACGCCGCGTTCACCGCGGACTGGATGCTCGACCTGCTGCACGAGATCGGGATGGGCGAACTGGCCAGCAACGCGGTGACCCTGATCTCGTGCTCGACGCCCGGCCGGTCGCCGTTGTTGGAGGATCTGACCCGGCACTTCGCCACCCGTACCCGCGCGGTCGCGGTCGTGCCGTACGATCCGGCGCTGGAGACCGGCTCGTCGATCGAGTACGGGCAACTGCAGGCGGAGACCCGCGACGCGTGGCTGAGGGCCTCCTCGGTGATGCTGGAGCCTTTCGCGCACTGAGTGCGCGGGGCAGGCGCGGATAGGCCCCCGACGCCCGCCGCGCCAGCCCCGGGCGACGTGATCCGGATGGCATTTTCGGCGGTCGTGTCGGCGGTGCCGGCGGGTCCGGCCGGGACTAGGCTCTGGGCCGGCGGCGCGGCGGGTGGTCGGGCCGGTCGTGGTCGACGGCGGTGCCCTGGCACGCGGCGCGTCGGGGTTGGCGGCGGGGTGCCGCGGTAAGCGGCGGGGAGAGGGGGCCCGGGTGTCTGACTCGTTCGTGCACCTCCATGTGCACACCGAGTATTCGATGCTCGACGGCGCCGCCCGACTCAAGCCGCTCTTCGCCGAGGCCGCGCGCCTCGGCATGCCGGCGTTGGCGATGACCGACCACGGCAACATGTACGGGGCGTACGACTTCTACAAGCAGGCGAAGGCCGCCGGGGTGCGGCCGATCATCGGCACCGAGCAGTATCTGACCCCCAACACGCCGCGTGGCGAGCGGACCCGGGTCCGGTGGGCCGACGGCGGGGAGAACGACGTCTCCGGTGGTGGCGCGTACACCCACATGACCATGCTGGCGGCCGACGCCGAGGGCCTGCGCAACCTCTTCCGGATGAATTCGCGGGCCAGCCTGGAGGGGTATTTCTACAAGCCCCGTGCCGACCGGGAGCTGTTGCGCGAGTACTCCACGGGCCTCATCGGCACCACCGGCTGCCCGTCCGGTGAGATCCAGACCTGG
>DASVVF010001012.1:0-7577 GCA_036386695.1 Catenuloplanes sp.
TACCCGCGACGTCACGCCGGAGCGGTCGCCGTCCACGGTGACCGGCAGTCCGGCGGCGACCGGGTACCCGGGCTACCTCGGGGTGTTCGCCGTCGACGCCATCGGCAGGGTGCATGAGACGTACCGGGTCGCGGGAGTCACGTTCAAGACGCGTGCCGTCGACGCCGCGGCCGGCTGCACGCCGGGGATGGACCATGACTACAACGGTGACGGGGTCCGGGACGTGGCGATCGCCGACCCGGAGGCGGCCGTCGACGGGGCGATCGGGGCCGGCCTGATCCGGGTGGCGTACGGCGGTGGGAAGCCGGTGCAGACGCTGACCCAGGCCACCATCGGAGTGTCCGCCGCGGCGGACCCGGGTGACCGGTTCGGTCGCTCCCTGGCCAGTTACGACATCAACGGTGACGGGTGCGGCGATCTGGTGGTCGGCGCGCCGTACCGGGACGTCAACGGGCTGGCCGACGCCGGCGTGGTGTACGTCCTGCTTGGCGCCCCGGCCGGGTTGGCGACCGGGTGGGCGTCGCTGACCTGGCGGCAGGGTCGGTTCTACTTCCCCGGCGACGCCCCCGAGGCGGGCGACGCGTTCGGGTATTCGGTGGCGGCCGGGCACACCGCCGGCGGGCCGGGTTGGGCCGTGGTCGGCGTACCCGGTGAGGACGTCGGCACGCTGGTCGACGCCGGGCTGGTCCACTACCTCAGCGGTGGGGTGAACGCCGGGATGTGGTTCGGCGCCGGGGTGCCCGGTGCGACGCCGGTCGAGGACCGGTTCGGGTTCTCGGTGACCGGCAACGAGCACCACCTGGTCGTCGGCGCCCCGGGCCGGACCGTCGGCGGCAACGTCTTCGCCGGCACCGCATTCATCTACACCCACCAGATCGTCGACGGGCGCCCCCGCCTGCTGGGCGCCGCCGACCAGAACAACTCCGGCGAGCAGGCCGAGGCCAACGACAACTTCGCCAAGTCGGTGTCGGTTGTCGCCTACCGACCCGCCGGGGTCTCGACCGGCCAACCGGACTCCCTGCTGGTGGTGGGAAGCCCTGGAGAGGACGTCGGCGCAGTGGCTGACGCGGGTCTGGTGCACCAATACCGGCTGAATGCAACCGGTGCTGTCCCACTGGCCACGGTCACTGAGAACTCGCCGGGTGCCAACGGTTTGGCCGAGGACGGTGACTTCTTCGGCGAACGCGTCATGGTAATGAACACCCACCCCGGCCAGGAGATCAACGCCCGCAACGTGCTGGTTGCGGTCGGAGCCCCGGGGCAGGACATCGGCTCAGCGGTCGATGCTGGAGCGGTGCGGTTCTTCGGCGCGACAGAACCAAGCACGATGGGTGTCCTGGACCGTACCCGTGGGCGATTGCCCGGGGCACCAATCGCTGGGGAACTACTCGGGACGTCGCTCGGGTCCTCCCCACAGGAACTGTACGTCGCCAGTCCGTACGGGGAAGCCGCCGTCCAAGCGGTGCTCTGGACCGACTTGGCGATCGGCAAGGCGGTTCTTACGCAGACGTGGAAGCCCGGCCAGGGTGGAATTCCCGCTGGCGAGGTTGCCTTCGGCGCGGCGATCGGCTGAGGGCGGCAAGCATGTGGGACGCGAATACGCGGGGCGAGCCGCAGGCGGGCGGCCCGCGGCAGGAGACAACCAGTCGGCCGAATAGAAGACTGCCCTGGCGGCATGGTCATGACCATGGTCGGTGCGGCGATCGGGTGAGCACACATACCAGCACGGCACAGACAACGGGGGAGGGCATCACTGTGGTCAAGGGCAGCCGGGGACGCCGCGGGTGGCGGCACGTCGGTCTGACCGCCGTGCTGGCGGGGTCGATCATCGCGGTGCCGGTGCCGGCGTTTGCCGCAGCGGACCGGGCGCCGCAACCGCTCCAGAAGCCGGTTGCGGTGGTCGGGCAGATCAGTCCGCCTCGGAGCGGGCAGATTGGCCCCACTCGAGCCGAGCAGATCAGTCCGGTTCGACAGACGGAAGTGGAGGCCGTTTCCGCCGCCAAGGCGTCGGGCGCCCGAGTGGAGATTCTGGCGTTTCGCGAGGAGCAGCGTGAGGTGTACGCCAATCCGGACGGGACTTTCACCGCGGACGAGCACACCACACCGGTGCGGACCCTACGGAGCGGCAAGTGGGTCGACGTGGACCCCAACCTGGTCCCGTCGCCGGACGGCACTCTCACTCCGAAGGCAACTGGAAGTGCAATGCGGCTTTCCGGCGGCGGCGATGAGCCGTTGATCCGCGTCGATCGGGCGGGTCGGCAGTTGGCGCTGAGGTGGCTGGGCGACCTGCCGGCGCCGAAGGTCGACGGTAGCCGTGCGACCTACGCGGGGGTACTGCCCGGGGTTGATCTGGCGATCACCGTCTCGCCATCCGGGTTCTCCCATGTGCTCGTCGTCAACGATGCGAACGCCGCGCGCGATCCGCGTCTGCGGGAACTCAGGTTCGGCCTTGAAACCGAGGGACTTAACGTCACTCCGGACGCCGAAGGCGGCCTCGTGGCCAAAGACGCCGTTACCGGCATGCCAGTGTTCGAAGGCGGTGAGCCGACGATGTGGGACTCGTCCAAGCCCGCTGACGTACCGCGTGGAACTCCAACCCCGCGCCGGGCAGCAGGCGCCAACGACCCAGCGGCAGCGTCCGCCCTCCATGAGCCCGACGTCATTGATGGGCCCTCGGATTCGGCGAAGGTGGCGAAGGTTGGGGTAAGGGTGGACGGTGGGAGTCTTACGCTCACGCCGAACGTGGACCTGTTGACTGCTATCGACACCCGGTATCCGGTGGCGATTGACCCGGTGTGGACCGACACCAGCCGTAGCGGCTGGGCGATGGTCGACAGCGGCTACCCGACCGAGGAGTACTGGAGGTTCGACGACGAGAAGCATGAGCGGATCGGCAGTTGCCCGGACAGCTGCTACAGTTCCGTCGTCAAGCGACTGTTCTACGCGCTACCCACCCCGTACGCCGGGAAGACCATCCTCTCAGCCACGTTCCGCGTAACGATGGTGCGCACCTACGATGACTCAGCACGCGCGATGTCGTTGTATCGCATGCCAGCGGGCATCCACGCCGGAACGAACTGGAACAACCAACCGGGTGGTAAAGGCGCGTGGCCGCAGGAGCTGCGTCTGGACACGCGGTCACCGACACGCAAACAGGCGGAGTGCACGGCGACCAACCAGAATGTCGAGCTGAACGCCACCAAGGCCGTGCAGGATGCGGTGAAGAACCGGTGGGCGACGACCACGTTCGGCCTCCGGGCGGACAACGAGCGCAGCCACCCGTTCATGAAGCGGTTCTGCGACAACGCGATCCTGTCGGTGCACTACAACCGGGCGCCGGACACGCCGAGGACATCGGAGATGACCATGTCGCCCGGTGGTGGCTGCGTCAGCGGAGACGCCCGGCCATCCGTTGACGCGCCGCCGCGCCTGTTCGCGGTGCTGCGCGACCCAGACCAGCCGAAGGGCGCAGTAGAGCAGCTTTCTGGTCAGTTCAAGGTGTACTGGCCCGCGGCCGCACCGACGGTCACCCGCCTGTATCCGGTCAACGTGTGGAAGTCGAACGGAAGCACGTTCAGCGTGGCACTGCCCGATGACCTACCGGAGAATGTGGTCATCGGTTGGGAGGTCCAGGCAACCGACGACAGAAACGGGAAGGTTTGGAGTCCGTGGAGTTCATCGGGGCAGTCGCGGTGCGAGTTTGTCTTCGACAGGACCCAGCCGGCAGCACCGGACATCGACTCCCCGGAGTACCTGCCGAACGATGCAGCCGACACAACGTCTGACTGCAAGGGAGATGACGCGGCGTGGCGCGGCAGCATCGGCGTCTATGGCACCTTCACGTTCGACTCGCCCGCCTCCGACGTCAAGGAGTACATCTACGGCTTCAACACCAACCCGATGCCGGGTAACAAACTCTCGCCGACGTCTGACGGCGGGCCGGTGTCCACCCGGTGGGTGCCCGACAGCGACGGCCCGCAGTGGGTCACGGTCCAGGCCGTCGACCGAGCCAACAAGAGGTCCCCGATCGCCATTTGCCACTTCCGCGTTGCCACCCGTACGGCGGTCGGTCAGTGGGCGCTCAACGAGGCGGTCGGCTCGTCGTCGGCTGCCGACAGCAACGGTGGCGAGCACAAGCACTCCGCCGCAGCCGGTCGCGGGGTCGTGTTCGGCGTGCCAGGCCCCGGCGGTCGTACTGACTTCGCCGCCCGGCTCGACGGGTCAACGGACGGGTTCCTCCAGACTGCGAGCTCCGCTCTCGTCGACACTCGCCGATCGTTCGCGGTCAGTGCGTGGGTCCGACTGGCTGACGACAAACGCAACGCGGTCGCGGTGAGCCAGGACGGCTCCGGACAGGCCGGATTCTCACTGGGATACGACGCTGCCACCAAGAGGTGGACGTTCCTGATGCCGACCAGCGACGTCATGTCGCTGGGGAACTGGTCGGTGTCCGCCGGTCCGGCGCTGATGAACGAGTGGACACACCTCGTGGGCGTCTATGACGGTGAGACGAGCACAATCTCGCTGCATGTCAACGACGGCTCGGTATCGGCGTCAGCGCCGCGCCGGTCGGCGTGGAAGTCGCGTGGTGGCGTCCAGATCGGCCGGGCGAGGACCCCGTCCGGGTACATCGGCCACTGGACCGGCGACCTGGCGGACGTGACGGTCTTCGACCGCATGGTAGCTCGACGCGAGGTCGGGGAGCTGTACCACCTCGTGCCGGTCCGGTCGGGGTACTGGCTGATGAACGAGCTGACGCAGGGCAGTACCCCGGAACATGACGGTGGGGCGCCACTGACTGTCACCGGTGGCCCAGTGCTGTACAAGCCTGACCTGACGGACGACCCGTTCGCCGAGCCCGCGCTGGTCGGCGCGGGCCACCTGGAATTTGACGGGGTGGACGACCACGCCTCAACCCCCGGTCCCGTCGCGTTGACGGACCGCAGTTTCACGATCAGCGCTCGTGTCAGGCTGGCCGGCAACGGGTGCGGGCGGGACATGGCCGTCGTCTCGCAGGCCGGCGCCCACAGTAGCGGCTTCGTCGTGCGGTGTTCCGTCGACAACCGATGGCAGCTGACCCTGCCGACCGAGGACAAGGTCGGCGCGGCGGTCGACGAGGTCGCCGACGACCAGGTACTGCCCGGCGCTGCGAACGCGGGCACACACCTTGCGGTGGTCTACAACGCGTTCACCAATCAGATGCAGCTCTACGTCAACGGTCAGCTCGCCGACTCGGCGCAGGGACACCACAACAAGGTGTGGCAGGCAGCCGGCGGGTTCCAGGTCGCCAGGGTCCGACATGACGGAGCGTGGGGCCAGTACTTCGCGGGTGTGATCGACGATGTGCGGGTCTATGAGGGCGCCGCTGACGCCACCTTGGTACAGCGGCTGGCGATACCCACCGAGCTCACCGGTCTCTGACCGGTTCGCTCCCATTCCCCTGTCCAACTCGTCGACCTGGGAGTCGTCATGTTCCCGGTAGTGATGCGCGCGCGGCTGTGGTCGTTCGTGCTCATCCTGGCGCTGGTCGCCACCGTCCTGTTCATACCGAGACCGGCGTTCGCCGGGGAAGATTCCGCTCCCGGCCTGCCCGAGCTGAAGCCACCGGCTGAGGGGGTCGTCGTCCCGGTCAAGGACCGCGGCCGCGACCCGGCGCAGGACGCCGAGGTCACCGAGCCGCCGAAGGCCATCTGGCCGGAAGCGGCGACCGGTGAGGTCGACCTGTCCGACAGCGACGGGGTTCAGATCGGCGGCCTGGTCGTGGCTCCGGACCCGGTTCCTGCGGCGAAGCGCGGCGCGAGAGCAGCGGCCGAGCCGGATGCCAAGGTCCGGGTCGAGGTCCTCGACCCGGCCCTGTCCGAGCGGGCCGGTGTCGACGGCCCGCTGCTGCGGCTGAGCCGGGCGGACGGCGGCACCGGCGCGGTCTCCGCGCGGCTCAAGGTGGGTTTCGCCGACTACGGCAACGCGTACGGCGCCGACTTCGGCTCCCGGCTGCGCGTGGTCGAGCTGCCCGCCTGTGTGGCAGACACCCCGGACGACGAGACGTGCGTGGAGCCCGAGGACGTCGAGACCGACGTGGATACGGTGGCACGCACGGCCACGGCGACCTTCGAGGTGCCCGCCGCTCCGGCGGCCGCCGCGCGCCGGTCGTCGCTGGCGGCGGCCGGCGGCGGCGGTGCGGTGTTCGGGCTGGCCGGTGGCGCCGAGTCCTCGCAGGGCAGCTTCGCCGCCACCAAGCTGCCGCCGTCCTCCACCTGGTCGGTCAACGAGTCGGCGGGCGGGCTGAACTGGTCGTACCCGACGCGGGTGCCGCCGGTCCCGGGCGGCCTCGCCCCCGACGTCACCCTCTCCTACTCGTCGCAGACGGTGGACGGCAACACCTCGGCCACCAACAACCAGGGTTCCTGGATCGGTGAAGGCTTCACCTACGAGCCGGGCTTCATCGAGCGACGCTACCGGCCGTGCCGCGACGACGGCCACAAGAAGGTCAACGACCAGTGCTGGGCCCGGCCCAACGCGACGCTGATGCTCGCCGGCAAGTCCAGCGAGCTCGTCATGGTCGACGAGAACACCTGGAAGCTGGCCAGCGACGACGGCACCACGGTCAAGCGGCTCATCGAGGACGGCAAGAACGACGACGACAACGGCGAGCACTGGAAGGTCACCACACCGGACGGCAAGCAGTACTTCTTCGGCCTGAACCGGCTGCCCGGCTGGGCGGCCGGGAAGACCGAGACCAAATCGGTGTGGACCGTGCCGGTCTTCGGCGACGACGACAACGAGCCGTGCCACGCGTCGACCTTCGAGAAGTCCTGGTGCCAGCAGGGCTGGCGGTGGAACCTCGACCACGTCAAAGACACGTTCGGCAACGTCGTCTCGTTCTACTACCAGCCCGAGGAGAACCACTACGCGCTGCGGGGCAAGAGCAAGGCCAAGGGCACGGTGTACGACCGCGGCGGCTACCTGCAGCGGATCGAATACGGGCAGCGGGACGGCCAGGTCTACAGCACCACCGCGCCGGCCCGGGTGGTCTTCGAAACGGCCGAGCGCTGCCTGCCCACCTCGACCGTGAAGTGCGGCGAGACCGACCTGAAGAAGTCGACCGCGCGCAACTGGCCGGATGTCCCGTACGACCGCAACTGTGATGCCGACAAGAAGTGCTCGATCCAGCAGAGCGCGCCGACCTTCTGGACGCGCAAGCGGCTGACCGAGGTCCGCACCGAGATCCGCAGCGGCAGCGTCTACTCGCCGGTCGACTCGTGGGCGCTCAAGCACCTGTTCGTCGACAACGCGGACGGCAGCCGTACCCTCTGGCTCAGCGGCATCACGCACAAGGGCCTGGTCAGCGGCAGCGCGTCGCTGCCCTCGGTCGATCTGGCCGGCATCCAGCTGCCCAACCGGGTGGACAAGCCCGGCGACCACATCTCGCCGCTGATCCGCTTCCGGCTGGCGAGCGTCTACACCGACAACGGCGGCCAGCTCGACATCAACTACGACAAGACCCAGTGCACGCCCAGCAACCTGCCCAAGCCGGCAGACAGCACCAAACGCTGCTTCCCGGTCAAGTGGTCGCCCTC
>DASVVF010001013.1:0-7912 GCA_036386695.1 Catenuloplanes sp.
GGCCAGCGCGCGACGCGCACTGGCCAGCGCGCTGTTCTAGCCGGTCCGCCGATGCGCCGGATCGCCGTCCTCGACGCACCGTCCAATCTCGGTCTGCGCCCGCCGACCGGGACGTCGGTGCCGGGCTGCGCCAAGGCGCCCGGCGCGCTGCGTGACCATGGCCTGCTGGCCCGGCTGGGGGCCCGGGATGCCGGCTGCCTAACCTCGCCACGGTACGACCCCGGCGAGTGGCGTCCCGGGGACGGCGTCTGCCACGCCAGCGCGATCGCCGGCTACACCCGGGCCCTCGCCGAGCGGATCGGGTCCATCATCGACGCCGGGGAGTTCCCGGTCGTCCTGGGCGGCGACTGCTCCATCGTGCTCGGGTCCGCGCTGGCCATGCACCGCCTCGGTGAGGCCGTCGGTGGCCGGATCGGGCTCGTCTTCGTCGACGGGCACTCCGACTTCCGCCATCCCGGCAACGCCTCCTACGTGGGCGCCGCCGCCGGTGAGGACCTGGCCCTGGTGACGGGTCGGGGGCAGGCCGACCTCGCCGCCATCGAGGGGCGCCGGCCGTACTTCCGGGATGTGGACGTGGTGGTCCTGGGCATCCGCAGCCAGGACGAGTACCGGCTCGACCTGCAGGCGGCGGGCATCATCACCCGTCCGGTGCCGATCCTGCGCGCCGAGGGTGCCGCCCGCAGCGCCCAGTGGGCCCGGGACCAGCTGGTCGACTGCGCCGGCTACTGGGTCCACGTCGACGTCGACGTGCTCGACCCGGCGGTGATGCCGGCGGTCGACGCCCCGGAGCCCGGCGGCATCGCGTTCACCGAGTTGGAACTGCTGCTCGCCGGCCTGGTCGACACCCCGCACTGCCTCGGCGTGGAGGTGACCGTGTTCGACCCGGACTACGACCCGGACGGAGCTTTCGCCGCTGAGATCGTCGCGTCCCTGGTGTCCGGGCTCAGCCCGGTGCGCTCCGCCGACCGGCCCCGCCTACCCCCCGCCGCGGCGCCGACCCCGGTGGGCCCGCCGGCCGGGACCGCCGCGCGGGCGGGTCTGGGTGAGCGGGCGGGTCTGGGTGAGCGGGCCGGTCTGGGTGAGCGGGCCGGTGTCCGCGAGCGGTTCGGTCTCGCGGAGCGGGCCGGTTATGTGCAGCGGGCGGGTCCCGGGGAGCGTGGCGGTCCCGGGGAGCCGGCGGGCGGTGGGGAGCCCGCCGTCGGCGAGCGGGCCGATGCCCGCGAACAGTCCCGCCTGCCGGGGCCGCGGGACGGTGCGGGGGCGAACGTCGCCGCCGACTCCGTCGGTGGCGCCGGCGACGATGCCGGTGCGCCGGTCGGGCCGCTGACGGGGGCCCGCGACGGGCTGTCCGGTCGGCCGCGCCCCGACGGTGCCCTGGGGTGGCCCAACGCCCGGGTGGACCCGTCCGCCGGTCTCCTACCGGCCTCGTTGCCCGGTCGGCTGCGGCGTTCCGGCGCCGAAGCGCAGGAGGACGACGACGACGCCGGCGCGGCGGTGCCCACCCCACGGTCGGCCCCCGACGGTGACCCGGTGACGCCCGCCGAGATCCACTGACCCGGCGGTCAGGACTTCGGCAGGGCGCGCAGGAACCGTTCGGCGATCGGTACGGCCGTCTCCGAGCTGGCGCCGCCCTTCTCGACGAACACCGCGAACGCCACGTCACCCCGCCAGCCGACGAACCAGGCGTGGGTGTTCTTCGGGTTGTTGTCGAACTCGGCCGTGCCGGTCTTGCCGTGCACCGGGTCACCGGGCACGTCCTTGAGCTCGGTGGCGGTGCCGTCGGTGACGACCGCGCGCATCATCGCCCGCAGCGGCTCCACGCTGGTCGCGGCCAGCTGCGGCCCGGCCGGGGCGGGCGCCGCCGGCGCCGGTTCCAGGACCAGCTTGGGCTGCTGGAACTGACCCCGGGCGACGGCGGCCGTGGCGCCGGCCATCGCCAGCGGACTGACCACGGTGGTGCCCTGGCCGAACGCCGCCGCCGCCCGTTCGGCACCGGACCCGCCGGTGGAGACCTTGCCGCTGAAGGCGTCGACCCCCAGATTCCAGGTGGTGCCCAGGCCGAGGGCGGTGCCCGCGGCGGCCAACCCGTCCGGGCCGAGCTGCGGGGCCAGGGCGACGAAGGCGGTGTTGCAGGATTTGGCGAAGTCGGTGCGGAACGGCACGTTGCCCAGGACGAAGTCGTTGGAGTTCTTGAACGAGCGGCCCTCGACGGTGGCGGTCTTGGGGCAGGGCACCGTCTTGTCGGCCGTCACCGCGCCCTTGTCGAGCAGGCCGAGGGTGGACACCATCTTGAAGGTCGACCCCGGCGGCACCTGGGCGGTGAACGCGAGGTTCTCGCCGCCGCCGTCGGGCCCGTTCGCGGCGGCCAGCACCGCGCCGTCGGAGACCCGGACCGCGACCAGCGCGGAGCGGTGCTTGTCGCCGGCCAGGGCGGTGTCGGCGGCGTTCTGGGTGGCCACGTCCAGGGTGGTCCGGACGGGGGTGCCGGCGCGCGGTTCGGCGCGGAAGACCTCGGTGTCGGCGACGGTCCCGTCGGGAGCCTTGCGGGCGATCACCACCGACTGGCCCACCCCGCCGCGCAGCGCCTCGTCATAGCGTTGCTGCAGGCCGCCGTGGCCGACCAGATCGCCGGCGACGTACTTTCCGGCGCTGGAGTCGATGTCGTCCTTGGTGGCGGAGTCGACGGTGCCCAGCAGGGCCCGGGCGAAGGCACGGGTGGGCGCGAGGTCGCGGGTCTGCTCGTCGAAGACCGTACCTTTCAGGTCCCGGATCTGCGGCCGGATCCTGTTGTACGTCTCGCGGCGCAGCGAGACCAGATCGATGAAGGCGCCCTCGTCGGCTTTCTTGATCCGGTCGGGCAGGTCGGCGAGGTCGACCTCGGTGTCGATGCTCTTGAAGGCGGCGTCGAGTTTCTTGATCAGGTCACCCTGGTCGACGATCTTCTCGGGGGTGACGCCGACGACCACGACCTCCCGGGGGGCGACGATCGGCTGACCGGCCGCGTCCATGATCGCGCCCCGGCGGGCGGCCAGCCGCCGCAGGGCCAACTGGTCGCCGGGGGTGAGCTGGCCCTGGATGATGGTCGGCTCCCAGATGACCTGCCATTCACCGTCGTCGTCCTGGCTGAGGCGGACGGTGGTGGGGTAGGTCCAGCGGCCGCCGCCGGGCAGGGTCCAGTCGACCGCGACGGCGGCGGTGGCCAGGTTCTTGGTGATTTTCGGCTCGCCGGTGATCGCCAGCGCCGGCGGGGTCTCCCGCAGCGCACCGGAGAGCGCGCCGATCTGCTCGGCCACCGTGTTGGCGGCGATCCGCTGGTTGTCGGCCGTGATGAAGCCGACCTTGTTCAGGTCGCCGCCCCGCCAGCCGTCCAGGAAGCTCTGCAGCGCGGGGCGGGGCCCGTCGTCGGAGGAGCAGGCGGCCAGGCCCAGGCTGGCCAGGCAGAGCCCGGCCAGGGCCGCCGCTATCGGGCGGCGTGCGTCCGCACGGCGGGCGTGGTGCGAATACCGGCGGAACATTGTGCCACCTTCCTGGTCAAATCCGGGCGAACGTACGCTGTCGGCCCGCGGCGGGTTCGACGGTAATACGCCGACACCCGTGCCTGCCGCCCCGGCGGCGGGCACCGGGGCACTCCACGACGCCTCGCGGCACTGTACGGGTGGCAGGCGCCGGTGGCGACCGAGGGCGGTGGCGAGGTAGGCCACGCCGCGGCTCAGCCGGCCGCCATTTCACCCTTCCGTCCCGGCACGTCATAGGCTGGGGTGCATCACGCGAACCCACAACGAAGTGGGTGAGGGGAGTGGCACCCATGGACCGGCGTCCGGCTGTTGCCGACGACGAGCACCTGACCGACCTGGCGTCAGGGGTCAGCCTCGATCACAGTTCCGCGGTCGAGCCGCTCGACGCCATGCCCGGCGAGGTGCCGCCGGGCCAGTCGTTGCCCGGCGCCGAGCGCCTGGTGGCCCAGGCGGTGGAACTGGCCGGCGACGACGCCGAGGCGGGCAGCCTGGTGGACCGGTTCTGGCGGTTCGCCGCCGACGAGGAACTGATCGGCTGTACCCCCACCGAGCTGCTGGCGGCCGCGCTCGACCATCGCGAGCTGGCCCGGCAACGGGTACCGGGCCAGTTGCGGCTGCGGATCAGTGAGCCGACCGGCGAGCATCGCCACACGGTGATCCAGATTGTCACCGACGACATGCCGTTCCTGGTGGACTCGGTCACCTCGCTGCTGTCCGGGCACCAGCTGGACGTCCGGCTGCTGGTGCACCCGCTGGTGGTGGTGCGGCGCGAGCCGCTGGGCCGGCTGACCGAGGTGGCCGCCGAGGTGGAGCCGGACGACGCCATCGACGGTGACCTGGTGGAGAGCTGGATCCGGCTGGCCGTCGACGCGGTGTACGACCCGGTCGAGCGCGACCAGCTGCACCGGGAGCTGCAGCGGGTGCTCACCGACGTGCGCGACGCCGTCGAGGACTGGCCGAAGATGCGCCAGCGGGCCCTGGAGATCGCGCAGCGGCTGGAGACCGGGGCCGAACGCCCGCCGGTCCCGGAGAAGGACATCACCGACTCCGTCGAGCTGCTGCGCTGGCTGGCCACCGACCAGTTCACCTTCCTCGGCTACCGGGAGTACCGCCTGCTCGACGGCGACGTCGACGCCAACGGCCACCCGGAGAAGCTGCTGCAGGCCACCCTGGGCACCGGGCTGGGGATCCTGCGCGCCGACCAGACCGCTCCCCGGGTGCTGTCGTCGATGACGCCGGAGGCGTACCACAAGGTGCTGGAGCGGCGCCTGCTGGTGATCACCAAGGCCAACTCGAGAGCCACCGTGCACCGCTCGGCGTACCTGGACTACATCGGGTTCAAGGTCTTCGACGACGGCGGCGAGGTGGTCGGCGAGCGCCGGTTCCTCGGCCTGTTCTCCAGCGCCGCGTACCGCACCAGCGTGCGGGAGCTGCCGGTGGTCCGACGCAAGGTGGCCGAGGTCCTGGAACGCTCCGGGCTGTCCCCGCGCGGGCATTCCGGCAAGGACCTGATGGAGATCCTGGAGACCTACCCGCGCGACGAGCTGTTCCAGATCAAGACCGACGACCTCTACCAGACCGCGGTCGGGGTGCTGCGGATGGCCGGCCGCCGGCAGTTGCGGCTGTTCCTGCGCCGCGACGGGTACGGGCGGTTCATCTCCTGCCTGATCTACCTGCCCCGGGACCGGTTCACCACCCACAACCGGCTGCGGATGCAGGAGATCCTGCTGCGCGAGCTGAACGGCGTCGGGGTCGACTACACCACCCGGGTCACCGAATCGACCCTGGCCCGGATCCATTTCATCGTGCGTACCGACCCGTCCGACCCGCCCGGCTCACCCCGCGGTCCGGAGGGCGGCAACTCGACGCTCGGCCCGACCGTCGACGCCAACGCGCTGGCCGAGAAGCTGGCCGACGCCACCCGCCTCTGGGACGACGACTTCAGCCTGGTGCTCGGGCACAAGCTCGGCGACGGACAGGCCAAGCAGCTGTTCGCCCGGTACACCGAGGCGCTGCCGGAGAGCTACAAGGACGGGCACACCCCGTGGGAGGCCGCCCAGGACCTGGCCAAGCTCGAGCTGCTGGAGGAGCCCGGCCAGCTGGAGATGCACCTGTTCCGCAAGCGGCGCCTCACCCGCAGCGGCGCCGCCGAGCCGGACGACCGCGACGTGCGGTTCAAGGTCTACCGGTACGGCGAGCCGATGCTGCTCTCGGCGGTCCTGCCGGTGCTGCACTCCCTCGGCGTGCGGGTGGTCGACGAGCGCCCGTACGAGGTGACCCGCGACGACGGCATGGTCTACCTCTACGACTTCGGCCTGCAACTGCCGGCCGGGTGCCGGGAGCTGGTCGAGATCCGCCCCAAGATGGAGAACGCCTTCGCGGCGGCGTGGCGCGGCGAGGCCGAGGTCGACGGGCTCAACGAGCTCGTGGTCCGGGCCGGGCTGACCTGGCGTCAGGTGGTGGTGCTGCGGGCCTACTCGCGCTATCTGCGCCAGGCCCGGACGGTCTACTCGCAGCGCTACATGGAATCGACGCTCAACGCCCACCCGGACATCGCCGCCCTGCTGGTGGAGCTCTTCGAGACCCGGTTCTCGCCGCGCCTGCACCTGGGCGAGGAGGACCGCGCCCGACGCGGGCAGGACCTGGCCGAGCAGCTGGCGGCCCGCCTCGACGCCGTCGACAGCCTGGACCAGGACCGGATCCTGCGCTCGTACCTGACCCTGATCCAGGCGACCCTGCGGACCAGCTTCTTCCAGCGCTCCGCCCAGGGGCGGCCGAAGTCGTACGTGGCGTTCAAGCTCGATCCGCAGGCCGTGCCGGAGCTGCCCGCGCCCCGGCCGAAGTACGAGATCTTCGTGTACTCCCCCCGGTTCGAGGGGGTGCACCTGCGGTTCGGTGCGGTGGCCCGCGGTGGCCTGCGCTGGTCGGACCGCCGCGAGGACTTCCGCACCGAGATCCTCGGCCTGGTCAAGGCGCAGATGGTGAAGAACGCGGTGATCGTGCCGGTGGGCGCCAAGGGTGGCTTCGTGCTCAAGCGGCACAGCACCGGGACCGTCGGCGAGACCACCGGCGGCGGCGCCTCCGACCGCGACGAGGCGGTGACCTGCTACCGGCTGTTCATCTCGGCCATGTTGGACGTCACCGACAACATCAGCGGCGGCAAGATCGTCGCCCCGTTTGACGTGGTCCGCCACGACGGCGACGATCCGTACCTGGTGGTGGCGGCGGACAAGGGGACCGCCACGTTCTCCGACATCGCCAACGAGATCTCGGTGGCCTACGACTTCTGGCTCGGCGACGCGTTCGCCTCCGGCGGCTCGGCGGGCTACGACCACAAGAAGATGGGCATCACCGCCCGCGGGGCGTGGGAGTCGGTGAAGCGGCACTTCCGCGACATGGGCGTCGACACCCAGGCCCGGGACTTCACCGTGGTCGGGGTCGGCGACATGTCCGGGGACGTGTTCGGCAACGGGATGCTGCTGTCCCGGCACATCCGACTGGTGGCCGCCTTCGACCACCGGCACATCTTCCTCGACCCGGAGCCGGACGCGGCCCGCTCGTACGCCGAGCGGCAGCGGCTCTTCGAACTGCCCCGTTCGTCCTGGGCCGACTACGACAGCACGCTGATCTCGGCGGGCGGCGGGGTGTATCCGCGTACCGCCAAGTCGATCCCGATCACGCCGCAGGTCCGGGCCGCGCTGGACCTCGACGCCGCCACCGTCGCGTTGAGCCCGGCGGAGCTGATGCGCTCGATCCTCACCGCCCGGGCGGATCTGCTCTGGAACGGCGGCATCGGCACCTACGTGAAGGCGTCGTCGGAGACCAACGCCGAGGTCGGCGACAAGAGCAACGACGCGATCCGGGTCAACGGCCGCGACCTGCGGGTCCGGGTGGTCGGCGAGGGCGGCAACCTGGGGCTGACCCAGCGCGGCCGGATCGAGTTCGCCGTGCACGGCGGCCGTGGCGACCTGACCGGGACCGGCGCCACCGGGGCACCGGCGTCGGGCGGTCGCATCTTCACCGACTTCATCGACAACTCGGCCGGCGTCGACTGCTCCGACCACGAGGTGAACATCAAGATCCTGCTCGGTGGCGCGGTGGCCGACGGGGAACTGACCCTGACCGACCGGGACAAGTTGCTGGCCGAGATGACCGACGAGGTCAGCGCGCTGGTGCTGCGGGACAACTACGACCAGGCCGCGGCGCTGGGCAACGCCCGGGCGCAGGCGCTGTCGCTGCTGCCGGTGCACCGCCGGATGATCGCCGATCTGGAACGCTCCGGGCACCTCAACCGGGACCTGGAGGCGCTGCCGACCGACGAGGAGATGGCCGCCCGTGGCGCGGCCGGGGCCGGGCTGACCCCGCCGGAGATCGCCGTCCTGCTGGCGTACGTCAAG
>DASVVF010001014.1:0-1591 GCA_036386695.1 Catenuloplanes sp.
ATCGGATCCCGGTCGACGTCGAGTTCCAGCGGGGAGATCTCGTCGTCATCCAGCCCGGCGTAGAGCTCCTTGCCGCGCCCCTTCCGGCGGTCGTTGAGCAGCGCCAACCCGACCGCGCCGAAATACAGCAGCGACAGGCAGATGGCCAGGGCCGTCATGCCGAACGGGTCGGGCGTCGGGGTGACCACCGCGGAGAACGCGAAGAACAGGAAGACCGCGACCCGCCACCAGCTCAGCAACCGCTTGCCGCTGGCCACGCCGACGACGTTGAGCATCAACGCGACGAGCGGGAACTCGAACGCCACACCGAAGATGAGCAGCATGTTCGTGACGAAGCCGATGTACCGGGTGACTTCCAGGGTGGTGGTGACCTCCTCGCCGGCGAAGCTGAGCAGGAACTCCAGGCCCTTGGCCACCACGAAGTAGGCCAACACCGCCCCGGCGAGGAACAGCGGGGCGGCGATGGCGGTGAAGGCGTAGGCGTAGCGGCGCTCGTGCCGGTGCAGGCCGGGGGCGATGAAGGCCCAGAGCTGGTACAGCCAGACCGGGGCGGCGACGATCAGCCCCACCCACAGCGAGATCTTCAGCTGCAGGAGAAGCTGGTCGGGGGCCCCGAGCTGGACGAACGCGCACTTGCCGGTGCGCGGGTCCTTGGACTGGGGCAGTTCGCAGTACGGCTGCTGCAGCAGGTGCAGGACCTCGTCGGACAGCCACACCCCGACGCCGAAGCCGACCAGGATGGCCAGCGACGCCCAGAACAGCCGGTTGCGCAGCTCGTAGAAGTGCTCGACGAGCGTCATCGAGCCGTCGGCGGCCCGCTCGAACTTACGGGCCGGTCGACGGCGCAGCAGCGGGATCGGCACGGTGGCGGGTCAGTTGTCGCGGACCCGCTGCACCGGGTCGGCGTACGGCGCCGCCGGTGGCTGCTGGGTCGGCTGACCGGGCTGGTGGATCTCGGTCGGCCGCAGCGGCTGGCGGCCGGACTGGGCCTCCGCCTTCTCCGCCAGATCGTTGTCGTCGTCCACCAGGCCCTTGGTCTCGGCCTTGATGATCCGCAGCGATCGGCCCAGTGAGCGGGCGGCGTCGGGCAGCCGCTTGGCACCGAAGAGCAGGACCAGCACGACCACGAGGACGATGATGTGCCACGGCTTGAACGCGCCAGCCATCTGAGTACTCCAGTCGGTCTATGTCGCCGGTGATCCGGCAAGTCGGGGTAACCAGCCCATCGTACGTGGGATGGCTGGACGCGCCACCCCGCGTTACCCGGACATCGCGGACGCGCAGGGCGGTCGGGCGGTAACCGTCAGCCGGCTGCGGCGTCGCGCGTACCCCGGGCCGCCCGGATGACGGTCAGCCGGTCCTGGGTCAGCTCAGCGCGCTGCTGGAGGTCCGCCACGGTCGCCTCGAGGGTCGCCGCGCCGGACTGCAACCGCAGCGCCTCCTGCTGGCGCAGCCCGAGCCGGCGCACCGACCGGTCCAACCGGCGCAGCCGGCCCAGCACCGCGCCCACGACGAGCGCCAGGATCAGCACCGCCACGACCACCACCGCAACCACGATCCACGTCACCACGGCGGTCAGCCTAGCCCCCGG
>DASVVF010001015.1:0-2976 GCA_036386695.1 Catenuloplanes sp.
ACCGGGAGCGGCGCCGTCGAAGTTGGCGTTGTCGAACATGTTGTTGCCCGCGGAGATGCCGGCGACGTGCGAACCGTGCGAGCTGTCGACGATGCCGATATTCACAAAATCGGTCTTCTTGCCCTTGTTGTCGCCGCCCAGGGCGCTCAGATCGACGTCCTCGCGGTATTCCACGACGAACGGCACCCGCTCGCGGACCTCGGTGGCCGGGTTGTCCACACCGAAGTGGCCGACGTCGTACTTCTCCCGGTACGGCCGCAGCACCGGGTTGTTGGTGAAGTCGCGGTCCTGGTCGGTGTCGACGCGGATGTCGTGGCTCACCGGGTCGTAGAGGACGCCGAACACGTCGGTGTCGTCGCCGTCGCGGTTCACGTCCCCGGCGTAGTCGGCGGCGTTGCCGGTGAAGTCCTCCCGGAAATCGCTGATCCGCCAGTCACCGGCCGGCGCCGTCCAGGTGGCACCCAGCGCGGTGAACCGGGGGCCGACGCCGCGCGTGACCATGTCCCGCCAGGTGCCGTCACCGGCGAGCAGGCCGTCGAGCACCGGGTCGGTGGCGGTGACCCAGTTGACGATCTTGCGTTCCCCGGTCGAGGTGGTCTGCAACGCCGGGTTGTCCAGGTCGACCCCGGAGTCCATGATGCCGATCGTCACGCCCCGGCCGTCGTATGTCGGGTGCCGGCGGACGAAGTCGACGACGCCGATCTCGTGCGTCGGCAGGTACGGGTTGACCGCCGGCGTGTCCGGTCCGGGCGCCGGCACGGCGTCCGCCGCGGCGTCCGGCGTCGCGGAGCGGGTCTGGAGGCCGGGGTCCGGCAGGGCGATCTGCTCGTCGAGGTCCACCGCCGCGATCCCCGGCAGTCCGGCCGCCGCGACCACGCTGGCGGTGGGGACGCTGGCGAGCACGTACCCGGTCCGGTCGAAACGGCGCGAGACTGAGCCACCGAGCGCCGTCAGCCGGTCGGCGACCGCCTTCGCCTCCCCGCGGTCCGTGGCGACGATGAGGGTGACGGCGGTCCGCCCGGCCGCCTTCGCCTCGGCGAGCAGCCGCAGGTCGTGGCCGCCGAGGGGGTCGGCCGGCGCCGGGCTGCCGGCCCGCGCGCCGGACGGTGCGGCGTTCGCGGCCGTGGCCCCGGTCAGGGACGCCGCGGCTATCAGGACGCCCAGCGTCGTCGTCATGGCGAAAGATCGCCGAACCCGGACAGTCGGGTGTCTCACGTGGGCCCCTCCGAACGAACGGCGCCGTGGGTTGCCGGGCGCATCTGTCGGCATCCTCCGTGCGATGCACAGTGGTGTCACTACCGGCAGGAAGTCTTGTGACTCCTCCGTGATGTTCCGGTACCGGCGGCCCGGAAGCATCCTCTGCTCACTGTCGGTATTTAGACCGTAACCCCGTACCGTCGCGGGGTTGGCGCCATTGGCGATGCGGCGACCGGAAGTGACGAACCGGCGGCACCCGTCGCGCGCGGCCGGGCGCCCGCTCCGGGTGGCCGGGTCGCCCGAACACCCCCCGGGGGTGGGGCACCCCCGGCGTCATCGGGGCCGCGCCGGGCGCCCCGGCACCGCCGCCGGCAACCGGCTTCCGGAGCTGGTCACGGCACCGGGCGTGAGCAGGGGTTCTCAATGATAAGGATGAATTAATGGGAGCGCGTACACGCAGGGTTTACGGTGCTCAGGACGTCGCCGTCGGCGTTGCGGCTGAGTATCGGATCGGTTAACGGGTTGTTGCGGTGGGAGCGTTCCCATGGCATGATGACCGTCAATCCCCACCGCGTGGAGTCAGTGACAACCATCGATCGCCGAGGGCACCCGGATCTCGGGCGGTGATCGCGACAGCCGACCCCTGGAGACAGGGCAGGCGCGCTAGATACCAACTCCCCCACATCGTGTTCCGGCCTGATTTCGGCCGGGGACGAGTCACGTCTCGAGGAGTCCCGCATGAGATTCAATTCCCTTCCCGGCGGTCAGCGCTCCGCGCTGACCCGCGGGCTGACCGCGGCCGCGGCGGTAACCCTGCTCGGCGGCGGAATGACGGTGCTGGCCGCCACCCAGGCCAACGCCGCCGCCGGCTGTCGCGTCGACTACACGGCCAACCAATGGAACACCGGCCTCACCGGGAACCTGACGGTGACCAACCTCGGCGACCCGATCACCGGTGGCTGGACGGTCGCCTGGACCTGGCCCGGCAACCAGCGGATCACCCAGAGCTGGAACGGTGACTACACCCAGGCCGCCGGCAGCAACCAGGCTTCGATCAAGAACCCCGCCTGGTCCAACGGCAACCTGGGCACCAACGCCTCGGTCAACCCCGGCTTCAACGCCACGTACTCGGGCACGAACACCGCGCCCGCCGCGTTCACCCTCAACGGCGTCGCCTGCACCGGCACCCCGGTCACCCCGCCGGTCTCGCCGCCGGTCTCACCACCGGTCTCCCCGCCCGTGTCCCCGCCGGTCTCGCCGCCCGTGTCCCCGCCGGTCTCGCCGCCGGTTCCCGGAGTCCGTGCCGACAACCCGTACGCGGCCGCCCGGGGCTACGTGAACCCGGAATGGCGGGCCAAGGCCAACGCGGAGCCCGGCGGCAGCCGGATCTCGAACAACCCGACCGCCGTCTGGATCGACCGCATCGCGGCCATCAACGGCACCGCGAACAGCGTGTCCAACGGCCCGATGGGCGTCCGCAACCACCTGGACGCCGCCCTGGCGCAGGGTGTGGGCTACATCCAGTTCGTCATCTACAACCTGCCGGGTCGTGACTGTGCGGCACTGGCCTCCAACGGCGAACTGAAGGCTGACGAGATCGGTCGTTACCAGACCGAGTACATCGACCCGATCGCCGCGATCCAGGCCGACCCGAAGTACCGCAACCTGCGGATCATCAACATCATCGAGATCGACTCGCTGCCCAACCTGATCACCAATGTCAGTGGCGCGGCGGGCACCACGCAGTGCGCGACGATGGCGCAGAATGGCAACTACCAG
>DASVVF010001016.1:0-11253 GCA_036386695.1 Catenuloplanes sp.
ACTGCTGGTCGTCTCCGGGGTCTACGAGACGCCGCCGTGGGGGGACGCCGACCAGCCGGCGTACCTGAACGCCGCGGCGCTGGTGACCGAGGCCGCCGCCGGCGCGTGGGACTGGCTGCACCGGGCGCGGGCCCTGGAGGCGGCCGCCGGCCGGCTGCGCGACCCGGCGCGCCGGTTCGGCCCGCGGTCGCTCGACGTCGATGTCATCACCGTCTGGGGCGACGACGACGAACCGGTGCTCAGTGACGATCCGGAGCTGACCCTGCCGCATCCGCGGGCGCATCTGCGGGCCTTCGTCCTGCGACCCTGGATCGACATTCAGCCGTACGGGCGACTGCCCGGCCACGGGTGGCTCACCGACCTGTTGCAACGTGAGCCGGTGGCCGCGGACGTCGGGGACGTCCGGCCCCGGGGCGACCTGACGTTAGAGTCGACCTGATGACCAGGATCCGGGCGAACGGGTGGGAGCGACGCGAATGAGCGAGCCTGAACGGGCGCCTGGCTCGGCGCCGGACCGGCCCCGGATGGGACCCACCCGGCCGGCCACTCTGGCGGTCGCCGGGCTGGCCGGGGCCGCTGCGGGCTGGGTGCTGCTCAGCGGCTTCTACAACGACATGCCGCCTTTGCCCTGGTTACCGACTGTCACGGTAGCGGCACTAGCCGTGCTTGAGGGCATGTTGGCCCAGAACACCACCGCGCGGATGGAACGCAAGCCCGGCCGTGAGGCGATCGACCCGTTGGCGGTCGCCCGGTACGCGGTGCTGGCGAAGGCGTCGTCGCTGGCCGGTGCCATCTTCGGTGGCTTCAGCGCAGGTCAGTTGGCCTGGCTGCTGGTCGAGCCCACCAACGCCGCTCGATCCGATGTGCCCGCGGCGGCCACCGGCCTGGCGGCCGCGCTGGCGCTGATCGCGGCCGGCCTCTGGCTGGAACGGTCCTGCCGGGTCCCGGACCCGCCCGAGGAGAACGACCCGGATGTCCGGCAACGGTCATAGGTAATCTGTTTGTCGCCCGACACGAGGGGTGACGATCGCCCTCTCCCGCGGGTAGGTTCGAGCGACCTGCCCGGCCACCCCGCCAAACTCCTGGCGCGAGCGGCCGGTCATCGACTGGCCGCCAACCACCGGGCGCCCCCATGGGGACGGATCAGTCGCCTGATCAGTACAGAAGGGCGCGCGAGATGGCGTACGACGAGTCGACCCTACGGGGGCGGGAGTCCGGGGCGCTGGAGGGGTCCGGGGCGCTGGAGGGGGCCGGTCTGGGCGCCTACCGTTCCGACAGGTTCGCCTCCGGGGACTACCAGGAGCCCGAGTATCGCGGATCCCGGCACCGCGAGGCCGATCCCGCGATGGACTACGCGGAGCCCACGTACGCCGCCCCGGCCAACGTCCCGGCGGGCCGCCGCCGCGGGGGGAGCGACGCCGGCCGGGCCGACCGGCACGCCGCCTACCGGCGACCGGAGGAGCCGGCCCGCGACCCGGACGATCCCGGGGCCACCGCGCTGACCGACGTCTTCGACGACCCCGAGCACGGCGAACCGGGCCGGGACCGGATGGCGGTGCACGTCGCCTGGGAGCTGCTGCTGCTGATCGGGATCGGCGTCCTGGCAGTCCTGCTGTACCGCGGCGACCCGGCCGCGCTGCGGGCGCCCGCGCTGGACCCGATGCTGCTCTGGGCGGCTGTCCTGGGCCTGCTGGCGATCGCCGCGGGCCTGACCCTGCGGGCCGGCGCCCCCAATCTCGCGTTGGGGCCGGTCGCGGTCGCCAGCGCCCTGCACTACGCGGAGAACGGCGACCTGGGCACCGGGTTCGCGGTCGCCAACGCCGCCGCCGTCGCCGCCGTCGGCGGGTTGCTCATCGCCCTGCTCGTGGTGGGGCTGCACGTCCCCGCCTGGGCGGCCAGCCTCGGTGGGGCGCTGGCCACCGTCGCGTTCATCCAGATGCGCACCGGCCCGGTCGAGGTCCAGGGCAGTCTGGACCCGACCCCGCAGGCGTTCTACCTGTTCGGTGGGTTCGCGGTGCTGGCCCTGCTGGGCGGCCTGCTGGGCACGATCCGCCCGGTCCGCCGGGCGGTCGGCCGGTTCCGGCCGGTGCGCGACCCGGCCGACCGCCGGGGTGCCGCCGCCGCCATGATGACCGGTACGGCGATCGTGGTGTCGATGCTCCTCGCGGTCGCCGCCGGCACGCTGCTGGCGGCCAGTTCCGACGGCCCGGTCCGGCTGACGACCGGGCTGGAATGGACCGGGTTGGCCATCGGTACCGCGCTGTTCGCCGGCACGAGCGCGTTCGGCCGGCGCGGCGGGGTGTTCGGCACTCTCTTCGCGGTCGTCCTGGTGACCCTGTTCCAGCAGTACGAGCAGCAGCAGAACTGGCACATCTCGATCTTCGCCGTCGCCGGCGCGCTGGTGGGCGCCGGCCTCCTGGTGACCCGCCTGATAGAGGCGTACGGACGACCGCTCGGTGAGTTTGTCGCCGACCCGGGCCCGGACGACCCCGGCGGGCAGCCGGCGGTCACCGCGTGGTCCGGGGCGCAACAGGAGCCGTGGGGATCGCTGCCGGCGCAGCCCAGCCAGGCACGCGGGAACTATTGGCGTTGAGCGGCCGGACCGAACTCGCCACCGGCCGGTCCGCGCGGGGTTGGGGCAGCGGCCCGGCCCCACCCCGCTAGGCTCATCGCTGTGACCGAATCCCCGTCCCAGCCAGCCCCGTCGCACCCGGACGCGCCGTTGTCGAGCCCCGCCGCGCAGCCGGGCCAGTCCCACGCCGGCAGCCAGTCCCACGGCGGCAGCCGGTTCGCCGAGCTGGACGCCCTGTCCACTGAGGAGCTCCGGGAGCAGGCCTTCGCCGTGGCCCGACGCCGCATGGATCTGGCGTTCTTCTGGTCCGTGCTGCGCCACCTGCCCGACGCGGACGACGCGCAGGCGCTCGACGGCTCGCCGAACTCGGTGGGTCCCACGGTGGATGAGGCGGTGGCGCTCTGGCGGGAGTTCACCGGCCACGGCTACGGCGAGTCGGAGCCGCTGCTACGCGCCGCGTTCATCGACTACCTGTTGGAGCACTGACGCCGGGTCCTTGCGGCGTGACCGGTGGCGTCCGTGCCTATCGGGGCATCAAGGATTATCGACGCCCCGGTTTGGCCGCCGGAACGTGGTGGGCAATATTCGCGGCATGGCTCTCAACAATCGTTACAAGACCGCAACGGGAGCGGGGACGGTCGCCGCGTTGATTCTGGTCCTGGCCTTCGGCAACCCCTGGTACGCCGACTGGGCGCGGGACAACACCGACCCGAACACCGCCGGTGGCTGGTTCCTGCGCCTGCTGTCCTGGCCGTTCTGGCGGTTCAGCAAGACCGACCAGGTCGAGGACATCGTGGCCGCCGACCTGAAGGCCATCCTGGTCGTCGTACTGGCCGCCGTCTTCCTCTACCTACTGCCCGGCTCCCAGTTGGCGCGCGCCCGCGGCACGCTCAGTCAGTTCTTCGCCGGCTGGTCGGCGTACGTCTTCGCCGCGGCGTTCGCGGCTCTGCTGGCCGCTTTGATCCAGTCGAACCCGTCGTTGCTCAACGCCTTCCGGGTGGCCGGCGAGGGCGCCGGCTACGGCGTGTTCGTCGGGTGGATCATCGGGCTGGCCGCCCTGGGCGGCCGACGCGGCACCCGCGCATAACGCACCCGAACCTCAACGGGCCGGCCCCGGTTCCGGGATGACGCCCGGTTCCGGGGTGGCGTCCGGTTCCGGGGTGGCGTCCGGTTCCGGGGTGACCTCCGGTTCCGGGGTGACCTCCGGCGGATGAACCGCGTCGAGGAGCCGCTGGCGGGTCAACAGTCCCACCACGACGTCCCCGTCGGTCACCGGCACCCGGTCGGCGCCGCTGCCCAGCATCGTGGCCAACACGTCGTAGAGCGGCGTGCCGAGTGGTGTGCCGGTCCGCCCGGCACCATCGGGCCAACCGTTGACCGGCTGCAGCAGATCCGCCGTGACCGGCGTGACACTCAGGCGGCGGATCGCCCGGTCCCGGCCCACGAACTCCTGGACGAACGCCGACGCCGGGGTGCCGAGCACGGTGCCCGGAGCGGCGTACTGCTCCAACCGTCCGCCCTGGGACAACACGGCGATCCGACCGCCGAGGCGTACCGCCTCGTCAAGGTCGTGGGTGACCAGGACGACCGTCTTACGGACCTCACGTTGCAGGCGGAGGAATTCCTCCTGGAGGCGGGCACGGGCGATCGGGTCCACCGCCGAGAACGGCTCGTCCATCAGCAACACGACCGGGTCGCCGGCCAGTGCCCGGGCGACGCCGACGCGCTGCCGCTGCCCGCCGGACAACTCGTGCGGATAGCGACCGGCGTACCGGGACGGATCCAGACCCACCAGATCGAGCAGCTCGTCGGCGCGCGCCCGGATGCGCGGTCGCGGCCAGCCGAGCAGCCGGGGGACCGTGCCGACATTCGAGCGGATGGTCTGGTGCGGGAACAGGCCGACGTTCTGGATGACGTACCCGATGCGGCGGCGCAGCGCGACCGGGTCCCCCCGGGTGACGTCCTCGCCGTCCAGCAGGATCCGGCCGCTGGTCGGCTCGATCAGCCGATTGATCATGCGCAGGACCGTCGACTTGCCGCAGCCGGACGGGCCGATCAGCACCATCAGCTCGCCGGCCGCGACCTCCAGGCTCAACCCGGTGACGGCGACCGTGCCGTCCGGATAGCGCTTGGCGACCTGGTCCAGGCGAATCGCGGCGGCGGTCCGACCAGCGGGCGCACCGTCAACCCGGGTAGCGTCCACCTATGTCCCTCCTGCCGTGGGCCGGCCCTTCGGTGGCGGGCGACGCGCTGCGGGCCTTCTCCGTCGCCGACGTTCCCTCTGACGGCGCCGCCGCCAACCCGTGGTTCTCGACCCGGTATCTGCGCGACAACACCGACACGATCCTGACCGCGCTGGGCGAGCACGTCACGCTGACCGTGCAGGCCGTGCTCATCGCGGCGCTGGTGGCGTTGCCGCTCGCCGTCGTCGGGTACTGGGTGCGGCCGCTCGCCGGGCCAATTCTCGCATTGTCCGGGGCGCTGTACACGATTCCCTCGCTGGCGCTGCTCGCCTTCCTGGCGCCGCTGCTCGGATTCACCAGTGACCGGCCGGTGTTGACCGCCCTGGTGCTCTACGCCCTGGTGCTGATCGTGCGCAACGCCCTCGCCGGACTGGAGCAGGTGCCGGCCGAGGTGCGCGACGCGGCCCAGGGGATGGGGTACGACCGGCTGACCCGCCTGACCCGCATCGACCTGCCGCTGGCGCTGCCCGGCATCCTCACCGGCCTGCGGCTGGCGACCGTGTCGACGGTCGCGTTGGTCACGGTCGGAGCGTTGATCGGGCACGGCGGCCTGGGAAACCTGATCCTGGGCGGCTTCCGGAACAACTTCTACCGGGCTGAGATCCTCACCGGCACGGTGCTGTGCGTCGCGTTGGCCCTCATCCTGGACCTGCTGCTGACCCTGCTGGGCCGGCTGCTCACCCCATGGACGCGGCGGAGGGCCGCGTGAACGCCCTGGGGCAGGCCCTGCTCTGGCTCAACGACCCGCTCAACTGGACCAACCCCGGTGGCATCCTGGACCGGCTGGTGGAACACCTGTGGATCTCCGCGGCGGCGATCGCGCTCGGCTGCCTGGTGGCCTGGCCGGTCGGGCTGTGGCTGGGCCACCGTGGCCGGGGCGGCAGCTGGGTGGTGCTGGTGTCCAACCTGACGCTCGCCATCCCGACCATCGCGCTGTTGACCATCCTGCCGCTGACCATGCTCGGCTTCGGCAAGCCGCCGGTGATCATCGCCTTGGCTGTGTTCGCGGTCCCGCCGCTGCTGGCGAACGCCTACACCGGGGTAAGGGAGATCGACCCGGAGGCCCGCGACGCCGCCCGGGGCATGGGACTGTCCGGCGGGCAGTTGCTCCGCCAGGTGGAGCTCCCGCTGGCCGTGCCGTACCTGGCGGCCGGTCTCCGGACCGCCGCCGTGCAGGTGGTGGCCACCGCCGCGCTGGCGTCGTTCGTCAACGGCGGCGGCCTCGGTCAGATCGTCAGCGCCGGCTTCGGCCTCGGCCCGGGGGTCGGCGAGGGGCAGGTGATCGCCGGCGGGGCCCTGGTGGCCCTGTTGGCGCTGACCGTCGAAGGCCTGCTGGCGATCCTGCAGCGCGCCCTCACGCCGCCCCCGCTGCGACGCGGCGGCCGGCGCCGGGTCCCCGCGGTCGGCGAAGCCTGACCTCTGTCGGGTACGACGAGGGTGAAGCATGGCGCGTCGCCCGCTGCGGGGGCCGATGAACGGGCCGTCCCGCCGGGCCGGATGACGATCAGGTGACAACTACCCAGTGTGGTTGTCGGTGTGCGGTGCGAACATGTTGGCTGGATGTGCGGGCGCCGGCAGACCCGGGGCGCCCGTCGGACACGCGGCCGGGCCCACCTGGGGCCGCGCCGGGACACGGAAGGCGGGCAACCATGATCTCTCGTACACGGCTGGTGCTGGCGGCGGTCGGAGCGCTCGGCGCGGCGACCCTGCTCACCGGTTGCGGCGGCGCCGGCTCGTCGGGAACCCAGGCGCCGGCCAGCTCAGCCGCCGGCGCCGGCTGCGCCCCGGTGGCCGGCTCGACGCTGGTGGTGCTGGAGGACGACCAGAAGCTGCAGGACACCGACAACATCGTGGCCGCCGTCCACACCCGGACCGCCACACCCGAGTTGCTGGCCGCCCTGGACAAGGTCGCCGACGCGCTGGACACCACCAAGCTGATCGCCCTCAACAAGGCCGTGGACGTCGACCGGAAGACCCCGAAGGTGGCGGCCGGCGAGTTCGCCACCGCGGCCAACCTGACCGCCGGTCTCACCAAGGGCGCCGGCGGTCCGGTGAAGATCGGCGCGGCGAACTTCAGCGAAAGTCAGGTCCTCGGGGAGTTGTACCGGCTCGTGCTGACCGCCGCCGGCTACCAGGCGACCGTCCAGCAGATCGGCAGCCGTGAGCTGTACCAGCCGGCGCTGGAGAAGGGCGAGATCCAGGTCGTACCGGAATACGCGGCGACGATGGCCGAGTTCCTCAACGGCAAGGCCAACGGCAAGACCGCCACTCCGGTCTCCAGCCCCGAGATCGACAAGACGATGGCGGCACTGAAGACCCTGGGCGACAAGGCGGGCATCACGTTCGGCAAACCGGCGGCCGCGCAGAACCAGAACGCGTTCGCGGTGACCCGGGAGTTCGCCGACAAGTACAGCGTCAGGACCCTCTCCGACCTGGCCGAGAAGTGTTCCGGCGCGGCGACCGCGCTGGGCGGTCCGCCCGAGTGCCCGCAGCGCCCGAAGTGCCAGGCCGGTCTGGTGTCGACGTACGACTTCAAGGCCGGCGCCTTCAGTTCACTGGACACCGGCGGCCCGCAGACCAAGAACGCCCTGAAGACCGGCAGCATCAGCGTCGGCCTGGTGTTCTCTTCGGATGCCGCGTTGGCCGCCGGCTGACACCCGGATCGACTCGTTGGTCCCGGTCCCCGACACCATTCCGTTGACCGTTTCTTGTCGGTACGCTCCACAGCCATGCCCGCCCCCGATGCAGCGGACGTCCGGCCGACCGGACGGCTCCTGACGATCCTGTTCTGGGCCGGCGTCGGGCTGGCCCCGGTGGCGTGCCTGCTGGTGCTGCTGGGCAGCGGTGCGGCGCTGTCCCGGGTCGGCATGGTGCTGACACTGGTCACGGTCATCCTGATCGGACTGTCCATTGCGCTGGGTCGCGACAGCGGTCCGATGCGGCTGGACCTGGAAGAGATGATCACCGACGAGGTTGCGGCGTTGCGTTCCGAGGTCACCGAGACGGGTCGCGCCGGGCAGGAAGCCGTCGAAAGCCGGCTCCGGCGGGTCGAGGAGAACGTCGAGCAGTTGCGGGGGCAGGTTGACGCGGTCCGGGCCGGGGGCACCCCGATGCCGGCGCCGATGGTGGCGGCAGGCGCGGCACCGCACGGCGGGGCCGCGGGCGGCGTCGCCACACCGGGCGCCGGATCCCGAACGGCGGCGGCCGGCAAGGCCAGCGTGCCGGGTCAGGAAAGCACCGGCGTTGCCGGCTCCGCCGGTGCGGCGCCGGCATTCGGCCGGGCGGCGCCCACGCCCCCCTCGGCCGGCCCCGCCTACCCGGGTGCCGGTCAGCAACGCGGCGGGGCCCAGGCCGGCCGGGCCCGGGTCCCGACGGGCCGGGTGCACCACACCGAGACGGTGCACGTCACCACGCGCCGCACGATCGTCGACCCACCCGGCGACGGGCAGGACAGCGGTCGCGGCTTCGACGCCGGCGCGCGGTACGACGACGTCCCCGGATACGACAGTTTCGCCGGCTACGACCGGGTCTCCGGATATGACAGCGCCCCGGGATACGACGCCGGCCCCGGCCACGCCGCGGTCCGGGACTACGCCGGTGACCCCGCACACCCGGCCCACCCGGCCCGCCACGGGGACGCGGCCCACCCCACCGGCTCCGGGTATGACGCCCGGGGCGGGCACGACCAGTCCGGGCACGACGGGCCCGGCTATGACCAGTCCGGGCACGACCAGCCCGGGTCCGACGGGCCCGGCTACGACCAGCCCGGGTACGGCCAGTCCGGGTACGGCCAGTCCGGGTACGACGGGCCTGGATCTAACCGGCCCGGATACGAGCGGGCCGGGTACGACGGGCCGGGATACGAGCGGGCCGCGTACGACGGGCCGGGATACGAGCGAGCCGGGTACGAGGGGCCCGGATACGAGCGGGCCGGGTACGACCAGGCGGGGTACGACGGGCCCGGCCGCGATCCCGGCTCCGGCCACGATCCCGGCTACCGCCCAGCCGGACACCGCGCCGCTCTGGGGGCTGGTGGCCACCCGGACCCGACACCCGTCGACGTCCACCCGGGGCCGGTCACCACCTCCCGGCACCTGCAGCGGCGGGCGGAGCCGACCGTGGCGCCCATCGTGCCGGGCTGGCCGGGGGACCACGCCGGTTCCACCGGGTCCGCCGATGTCGGGAACCCGTGGTCGGAGTTGGGGGTCGGTGGGCGGTGGGCCTCCGTACGCAGCGGCGAGGGTGGTCATGAGGTCCGGGTCGGTGAGCGGCGGACCGCGCTGCGAAACGGTGAATCGGGTGCGGAGTTCCGCATCGAGGACCGTTGGGCGGCCGTCCGGCACGGGCAGTCCCGCACGGGCCGGTCCGGCACCGACCGCCCCCGGCACGGCGGCGCGGGCCACAGCGATCCGGGCGATCCCGCCGGCCCGGTTGATCCGAGCGGCCGGGGCGGGCTGTCGGAGCTGAGTCACCACAGCGATCCCGGCACCGCCGGCAGCCGCGCCCGGGGTGCGAGAGGCGCCGATCCCGCCCCGCGCGCCCGCCACGGCGGTGCGACCGAGCACGCCGACGGGCCCGGGCGCGCGGCTCACGGCGGTGAAGCTGAGTACGCGCCCCACGGCGCCGGGCCCGGGCGCGCCCGCCACGCCGACGCGCCGCAGCACACCGGCTACCTGCCCCAGCCCATCCGCCACGTCGACGGGCCCCAGTACCCGGGCTACGAAGGTGGAGCCCGGTACGCGGGCTACGAAGGTGGAGCCGAGCACGCGGGCTACGAAGGTGGAGCCGAGCACGCGGGCTACGAAGGTGGAGCCCAGCACGCGCGCTACGAAGGTGGAGCCCAGCACGCGCGCTACGAAGGTGGAGCCCAGTTAGCGGGGTCCGGCGACACCGCCGGCTACCTCCCTCCAGCGGACCCGGACGGCTACCGGGAACCGGCCGGACAGCAGGGGTGGGACCAATCGCCGGATTACGGCCGGCAACCGGCGGCGGCGCTACCGGTCGGCGGTGCCCCGCTCCCGGCGCAATGGAGTATCGGCTGGCCCGAGCGTGAGCCGGCGGGCCGGACGGGCGGCGGGCGGCCCGGCCGGCACTGGTAGCGGCGGCGGGGTCCGACTCACTTGTCGATGTCGCCGACCACGAAGAACATCGAGCCGAGAATGGCGATGAGGTCCGGGACGAGACAGCCGGGGATCAGCGTCGACAGCGCCTGGACGTTGGCGTACGACGCGGTGCGCAGCTTGAGCCGCCACGGCGTCTTCTCGCCGCGGGACACCAGGTAGTAGCCGTTGACGCCGAGCGGGTTCTCGGTCCAGGCGTAGGTGTGTCCCTCCGGCGCCTTCACCACCTTGGGCAGCCGCACGTTGACCGGTCCGCTGAGCTGGTCCACCCGGTCGAGGCAGGTCTGGGCCAGGTCGAGCGAGGCGTACACCTGGTCGAGGAGCACCTCGAAGCGGGCGTGGCAGTCGCCGGTGGTCCGCGTGACGACGGGAACGTCGAGCTGCCCGTACGCCAGGTACGGCTCGTCGCGGCGCAGGTCGAAGTCGAGACCCGAGGCCCTGGCGACCGGTCCGGAGGCACCGTACGCGGCGGCCTGTTCGGCGGTGAGGACCCCGACCCCGACGGTACGGGCGAGGAAGATGTCGTTGCGCCGGATCAGGTTGTCCAGGTCAGGCAGGCGCCGGCGGACGTCCCCGATGGCGGTGCGGGCCCGTCCGGTCCAGCCGGCGGGCACCTCCTCCTTCAGCCCGCCGACCCGGTTGAACATGTAGTGGATCCGCCCACCGGAGACCTCCTCCATGATCGCCTGCAGGGTCTCCCGCTCACGGAAGGCGTAGAAGATCGGCGTGATCGCGCCGATCTCCAGCGGGTAGGAGCCGAGGAACATGAGGTGGTTGAGCACCCGGTTGAGTTCGGCCAGGGCGGTGCGCAGCCAGACGGCGCGCTCGGGGACCTCCAGGCCCATCAGCCGCTCGACGGCGAGGACGACGCCCAGTTCGTTGGCGAACGCGGACAGCCAGTCGTGCCGGTTGGCCAGCACGATGATCTGGCGGTAGTCGCGGACCTCGAACAGCTTCTCGGCGCCCCGGTGCATGTAGCCGACGATCGGCTCGCAGGCGATCACCCGCTCGCCGTCGAGCACCAGTTTGAGCCGGAGCACGCCGTGGGTGGACGGGTGCTGCGGGCCGATGTTGAGCACCATGTCGGCGGTGTCGATGCCGGCGCCGGTGCCGACGGTCAGTTCGCGCAGGGCAGCCGGGTCCCCGTTCATGCCGGCACCCCGCCGCGCCCACGGGTCCGCGCCACCGCACGGTCCCGGTACCAGCCGCTGCGCTCACTCATGACTGCATGGTGTCATGAGCCGGCGGCTGCGGGTCGTGCGCCGGCAGGGGCAGGTCGATGTCGACCGGGTGCAGCCACCACCAGTGACCGCCCAGG
>DASVVF010001017.1:0-4065 GCA_036386695.1 Catenuloplanes sp.
GGGTGGACGCGGTGAGCCAGCAGGCCTTCGCCGGCGCGCTGCGGTCCTTTGTCGACGGCGGGGGCACCGCGTTGCTGGTCGCCCACGAGCTCGGCCCGCTGCACCCGCTGGTCAGCCGGGCGGTGGTCATCCACCACGGCGTCGTCGCGCACGACGGGGCGGTACCCGAGCCGATCGGCCACCACGCCGACCCGGGACACGACCATGTGCACCCGCACGCACCGCAGGAGCACCAGGGGATGTGGCCCCATTAACCGCCGGCGGGACCCGTCGCGCCGGGGCGACGCACCGGGTCGGCACAGTACGCTCCGGGTGATCGCCGCCGGCACCCGCGGACGAGGGGCACGGTAATGCAGCTTTTCGCATCGGACCTGCTCACCCGGGCGCTGATCGGCGCCCTGGTGATCGGGGTGGCCGCGCCGACCCTGGGCATCTACCTGGTCCAGCGGCGGATGTCGCTGATCGGCGACGGGATCGGCCACGTCGCCCTCACCGGGGTGGGGATCGGCCTGCTGTTCGACAAACCCCCGGTGCTGGCCGCCGTGGTGGTGGCCGCCCTCGGCGGCATCTGCGTGGAACTGGTCCGTGAACACGGTCGGTCCTCCGGCGACCTGGCACTGGCCATGCTGTTCTACGGCGGAATCGCCGGCGGTGTGATGCTGGTCCGCGTCTCCGGGGGCACCAACAACAACCTCATGCAGTATCTGTTCGGGTCGCTGAGCACGATCTCCCCGGGCGACCTCTACGTCCTGGTCGGGCTGGGCTTCGCCGTGGTCGCGACGATGCTGCTGCTGCGCCCGGCGCTGTTCGCGGTCTGCCACGACGAGGAGTACGCCCGGGTGTCCGGCCTCCCGGTGCGGCTGCTCAACCTCATCCTGGCCGTCACCACCGCGGTCACCGTGACGATCGCGATGCAGACCGTCGGGCTGCTGCTGGTCAGCGCGCTGATGGTGGTGCCGGTGGCCGCGGCGCAACAGGTCACCCGCGGCTTCCGCAGCACCATGCACGTGGCGATGGGCATCGGGTTGCTCGCCGCGGGACTGGGTGTGTGGCTGGCCAACACCGCCGACACCGCGCCCGGCGCGACGATCGTGGTGCTCGCCATCGCGACGTTCGTGGCGCTGACCGTGGGCGCGGCCACCTGGCGGTTGCTGCGTCGCCGCAATGCCCGCGCGTCGGGGCAGGCCGCCGCCCCGCTTGAGCCACCCGACGTGGCCCTGCAGCACTGATGGCCACCAGCGGCGCCCCGGACAGCCGGCCGGGCCCCCGTCCGCCCGGCTCGATCGCCGACCGGCCCCGCCGCTGTACCGTTGCCCGGTGACCACGACGACCGGCTACGAGGCGTACGAGGCGGCCGGGGAGTTGCTGCGGGCGCTGTCGGCCCCCATCCGCGTCGCCATTGTCGCCGCGTTGGGCGAGGGTGAGCAGTGCGTACACGAGCTGGTGGACCGGCTGGGCGCCCCGCAGCCCCTGGTGTCGCAGCACCTGCGGGTGCTGCGCGGCGCCGGGCTGGTACGCGGGGCGCGGCGCGGCCGCGAGATCGCGTACACGCTTGTCGACGAGCACGTCGCCCGCATCGTGGCCGACGCGGTCAGCCACGCCCGGGAGACCCGTTCATGACCGGCGACCAGACGGCGGTCCGCAACACCCGCCAGCGCAGCGCGGTCAGCGCCCTGCTGGCCCAGTTGGAGGGCTTCCACAGCGCCCAGCAGTTGCACGCGATGCTGCGCGAGCGCGGCGAGCGGGTGGGTCTGACGACCGTCTACCGGACCCTGCAGGGCCTCGCCGACGCCGGTGAGATCGACGTGATGCGCCCACCCGGCGGTGAACACCTCTACCGCCGATGCAGCGAAGGCCATCACCACCACCTGGTCTGCCGGTCCTGCGGCCGGACCGTCGAGGTCGAGGGCCCGGCGGTGGAGGCCTGGGCGGAGCGGGTGGCCGCCCGCCACGCGTTCGCTGACGTGTCACACACCATGGAGATCTTCGGAACCTGCCCGGGTTGCACCGGACGCTGACCGCCCGACCGCCCGCGACGCGCTGACCTCGCCGACTCGCACCGGGCGCCGGGGTGGCCGGTGCGGGTAGCGCGTCCCGGCGGCTGGATGGGGGGCGACTGGACCGGTCCGGCCGTGGCACGCTGTCCGGCGTGAAGATCTACGCCGACCGGCTCCCGAGCGCCCTGCGCCAGCTCGCCACCGACCTGCTCGTGGTGATCTGGGTCTACGCCTGGATCCGCGCCGCCATGTGGCTGCACGACCTCATCGGCAAGCTCGCCGGGCCCGGCCGGACGCTGGAGGGCGCCGGCACCGGCATCGCGACGAACCTCGCCGACGCCGGTGCCAAGGTGGGCCGGGTGCCGCTGGTCGGCGACGAGCTGACCGCCCCGTTCAACCAGGCGGCGCAGGCCGCCCGGTCGGTGGCCGACGCCGGCCGCGAGCAGCAGGCGCTGGTGACCGACCTGGCGCTGTGGCTGCCGGTGGCGCTGCTGGTGGCCCCGCTGGGCCTGGTGTTGTTCAGCTGGCTGCCCCGCCGGTTGCGGTGGATACGCCGGGCCGGGGAGGCCGCCGCCCTGCGCGACGTCCCCGCCGGCACCGACCTGCTGGCGCTGCGGGCGCTGGCGAACCAACCGCTGCGTCGGCTGACCGCCATCGCCCCCGACGTGACAACGGCGTGGCGGCGGGGGGACGAGGCGACGGTGGCCGCCCTGGCCGCCCTGGAACTGCGCCAGCTGGGGTTGCGCGGCAACCGCCGCTGATCAGCACAGGGGCCCCGCGCTGATCAGCACAGGACCCGAACTGATCAGCACAGGTCCGCTGGGCGGGCAGCGGCGGCCGGCTCAGGCGGGCGGGATGCGGCGTCGCACGTCCGGCACGGTCGACGGTCCGGGTGCCCACGTCGACACCCAGGCGCCCGCGGTGGACGGCGGCACGATGCCCTCCTCCAGGAACGCGTACCGGCCGGCGAGCACCCGGCGGGCGGCGGTACCGTCCACTGTGTCGGTGTTCTCCCACAGCTGGCGGAACAACGTCTCGGCGCGGTGCCGGGCCTGCCGGCAGAACAGGTCGGCGAGCTCCACCGCCTCCGGGCGGTGACCCCGCTCCGCACGGGCCCGCACGCAGACCGCCGACATCGCGAACAGCTCCGCGCCGATGTCGACCACCCGACCGAGGAACGCCTGTTTGCGTTCCATCTTGCCCTGCCAGCGGGTCATCCCGTAGAAGGTGGACCGGGCCAGCTTGCGCGAGGCGCGCTCGACGTAGCGCAGGTGCCCGGCGAGCGGGCCGAACTCGGCGTACGCGGCGGGGCTCTGGCCGCGACCGACCGCGAGGGTGGGCAGCCACCGGGCGTAGAACGCGCCGGCCCGGGCGCCGGCGCGGGCCTTGCGGCCGATGGCGGCGTCCGGGTCGATGATGTCGCCGGCCACCGACAGGTGCGCGTCGACGGCTTCCCGGGCGATCAGCAGGTGCATGATCTCGGTCGAGCCCTCGAAGATGCGGTTGATCCGCATGTCCCGCAGGATCTGCTCCACCTCGACGGCGCGCTCGCCTCGCGCGGCCAGCGAGTCCGCCGTCTCGAACCCGCGCCCGCCGCGGATCTGCACCAGTTCGTCGACGACCTTCCAGCCGACCTCGCTGGCGAAGAGCTTGACCAGCGCGGCCTCGATCCGGATGTCGTTGCGGTCGTCGTCGGCCAGCAGGCAGCACAGCTCCAGCATGGTTTCCATGCCGTAGGTGGAGGCGGCGATGTACGAGATCTTCTGGGCGACGGCCTCGTGCTCACCCACCGGGCGACCCCACTGCACCCGGTCCGCCGCCCATTGCCGGGCGACGCTCAACGACCACTTGCCGGCCGCCACGCACATCGCCGGCAGGGACAACCGGCCGGTGTTGAGGGTGGTCAGGGCGATCTTCAGCCCCTTACCCTCGCCACCGATCAGGTTCTCCTTCGGCACGAACACGTCGGTGAACCGGGTGACGCTGTTTTCCAGGCCGCGCAGGCCCAGGAACGCGTTGCGCTGCTCCACGGTGATGCCCGGCGAGTCGCCTTCGACGACGAACGCGG
>DASVVF010001018.1:0-2660 GCA_036386695.1 Catenuloplanes sp.
CAACGCCGGCCTGGTCAGCCGACCGGTCCCGGGTCGGCCGACCCGGGTGGTCAACCGGCCGGGAGGACCGGGACCACGGGCAGCGTCGGTGGGACCACGGCGACCGGCGGCACCACGGTCGCCGGCGGGGCGGCCGGCGCCGGCGGCCTGGCCGGGGCGGCCGGGCGCCCGACGACCTGCCGGGCTTTGCGCGCCCGCTCCGCGGCCGTGACCTTCTTGCCGTGCCCGGCCGCGTTCGCCGGCTTCACCGGCCTGGGCTTGGTCACCTTCACCGGCTTGGGCTTGGGCGTGGTCACCTTCACGGGCTTCGGCTTGGTCACCTTCACGGGCTTGGCCGGCGCCGGCTTGGGTGCGGCGGGCACGGCTGGAGCGGCCGGCACCGCGGGCAGCCCGGGAACGGCCGGCACCCCCGGGTTGGCTGGCTTGTTGTCGTTGACCGGCTTCGCCGGTACCGCCGGGGCGGCCGGCTGGCCCGGCGCGGCGGGCTGTGCCGGGGCGGCCGGCTTTGCCGGCATGACGACCTTGACCGGGCCCGGCGCCGCGGCCTTGGCCGGGGCGCCCGGTTGGGCCGGGACGGCCGGCTGGACCGGTCCGGCCAGCTTCAGCGGTTCCGTCCCGCCGGTAGTGGTGCCGCCAACGGCGCCGGCGCTGTTCACCGTCGCCGGCGCCGCGACCGCGGTAAAGGTGATGGGTCCGCCCGCCACGCCCGTCGCCGGGGGGCCGACGGCCGGTCCCGGCCCCGGTGCTGCGGGGGCGGTGCCGGTCGCTGGGGCGGTGCCGGTCGCGGCGGCGGTGCCGGTCGCGGTGGCCGGGCCCGCCGACCCGCGTGGCGCGGAGTCGCGCGGCTGGCCGAGGGGCCCTCCGGGCATCGACAGCAGGGCGGTCGCCGGGCCGGCCACCGCCGGGGCCGCGAACGGAATGCGACCGTCCGGGTTGACCGGTCCGGTGGAGACCGTGACGGCGAGCAACGACATGTACGCGGCGCAGGCGATGCTCGCGCCGTAACCGGCCGCACGGAAGCGGCGTACCCGGCGGCCGGTGGCGTCGACGAAGATCGGAGCGAACGAACCGGGTGCCACCGCCGGGTGCGAAAGCCCGTCCGCGAGTGGGGCAGCCGCGACGGGTGAAGCGGCGCGGTCGCGGGAAGTAGTCGGTTGCGAACCAGGTCCGGGTCCGATTCCGAATACGTTGCCGGACGCCGCGTTCGGCAGTAGTTCCGTAGTCATGCCGTAACTAATACAGCAGTGGGCCGGAATCCGCTCTGGCGGCATCGCCGGTATTCGACGCGCCAGACGGAAACCCTTATACAAATCATTTCGGTGTGGGTAGGCAGGGCGAGAGGGCGCGAAAGCGGCACACGACCCCATTGCACCTGGACGGCCTAGGCCGGATTCAGCCCTATTTCCGGCGTTATGCCAGCCCTCAAGGGTCACTCAAAATCCGGAGCCCACAACGCAGGGTCAGCACGGCGGCGGGTTACTCCCTCATAAACCCCAAAACGGGTGTAACGCACGACACAGAAAATCTTGAAAAACTTTGCCCCGGAAAACTGGACGGCCCGGCGGTGCCCCGCCCAGTAGGCGCAGCCCGCGCGGCCGGTCGAAAAGCAGAACAACGACGCACCGGGCACGAACGATATCAGGGCTGTCGCGCATGATCGAAGGTCTCCACCGGGTTTTGGTCACTCATTGTCAAGCAGCTCCCGGGGGGTTATCTGAAATTCGTCAATGCGCCCGGCGGGGCCCTCGGGGAATATGTTTCCGGTGGGCCGCGAAAGCCCGGCGAAAGCGTTCGGCGCGGCCCGCACCGGCCGGTGCACACCCGTGGCGCTCGGGAATCCCCCGTACCTCCGCAAGGGGCGGCCGGCAAGCCAACAAAAGCGGTACGGAACGCCAGATAATGGTCACACCCGGTGCGGGGGACATCTGGGGCGGCGCGGCTGTGCTTCCATGAGGTGATCGCCACCGTGGAGGAACCAATGGGCCGACCCCGCATCACCGCGCGAACGACCGCAGTCGTCGTCGCCGCTGTCCTCGGCGCCGGGCTGGGTGCCCTGCCGCTGCAGCCGTCGGCGGCGTCCGCCGCCGGTGCCTGTCAGCAGGGCGAGCACCACCGCGCGGTGGAGATCCAGCTACGCCGCCTGGGCGGATTCGGTCCGATGACCGTCGACGGCCGGCAGTCGGCCGCCGACTGCGCCGCGATCATCAAGTTCCAGCGGCGGTACGACATCCGCCCGGCCCACGGTCGCGCCGGGCCCACCACCCTCGACGTGGCCCGCCGACTGGCCGACACCGACACCCGTCGCTGCAACCCGGGCGCCGGCACGGTCATCTGCGTCAACCTGACGTTGCAGACGGTCTGGGCGATGCGCGGCGGCAAGGTGATCATGAAGCCGACGGTGACCCGGACCGGCATGCGGGGATACCGCACCCCGGCCGGGACGTACCGGATCAACAAGCGCACCAAGCGCGAGTGGTCCGAACCGTACGAGGTGTGGCTGCCGTACTGGCAGCACTTCCACCGCGGCATGGGTTTCCACCAGACCACCACCTACCTGCACAACAAGCCGATCGGCTCGCACGGGTGCGTCAATCTGCTGCCGTCCGACGCCCGCGCGCTGTGGGGGATCGGGCGGATGGGCACGAAGGTGAAGGTCTTCG
>DASVVF010001019.1:0-15737 GCA_036386695.1 Catenuloplanes sp.
GCGTCCCGGCGGTGCGGCCAGCGTGCTGGTCGCCGGGTGGGCGGCCACCGTGCTGACCCGGGCGATCAACGGACATCTGGACGCGGCGGCGGCCCTGCTCGCCGACCCGGCCACCCCGGTCAGCTACCGCGACACCCTGCGCCGGCGCTACGACGCCGACACCGCGACGGCCCTGATGAGCGCCGCCGGCTTCCACGTCGAGGAGGTGCACGGGGTACGGGTGCTGGCCGACCTGCTGCCCGCCGCGGTGACCGACGCGAACCCGCGCGCGTTGCTGGATCTGGAGCTCGCCGCCGCCGCCCGGCCACCGTTCCGGGACATCGCCGCCCAGCTGCACCTGTTCGCCCGCCGCGCATGATCGACGAGACGACGGCCCTGCGCCCGGTACGACCCCGGTACGGTGCGACCAGCCTGGCTGACCTCCTGCCCAGTGCCTGCGCGGTGCTCGGTGTCCCCGGCGCGCCCGACCCGTTGCGGCTGCGCGAGCGACTCGACGGGGTACGCCGGATCGCGGTGCTGCTGATCGACGGCCTGGGGGCGTACCAGCTTCCGTTGGCCGCGCCGTACGCCCCCACCCTGACCGACCTGGCCACCGGTCGACTCGGCCACGCCACGACACTGACCTCCGGTTTCCCGTCGACCACGCCGACCAGCCTGGTGACCCTGGGCACCGGAGTGCCACCCGGCAGCCACGGGGTGCTCGGCTTCGTACTCAATGTGCCCGGCGGCGACCGGCTGCTCAACCACATCAGGTGGGGAAACGACCCCGACCCGGCGCTCTGGCAGCCGGTGCCGACCCGGCTGGAGGCCGCGGCGGCGGCGGGTGTGGAAGTCACCGTGGTGACCAAGCCGGAGTTCGCCGGCAGTGGGCTGACCGTCGCGGCCAACCGGGGTGGCGAGTTCCGGGGGGCGGGCGGCGTGGACGCGGTCGCCACCGAGATGCTCGCCGCCCTGCGGGCCGGCTCCGGCCCCACGCTGGTCTCCGGTTACCACCCCGACCTGGACAAGGCCGGCCACGACCACGGGGTCGACTCCACCGAATGGCGCGAGGCGGCCGCCGGGGTCGACGCTCTGGTCGAGCGCCTGGTCGGCGGGCTGCCCCCGGACGGCGCGTTGCTGGTCACCGCCGATCACGGCATGCTCAACGTGCCGGCCGAGGGGCGCTTCGATCTGGACGCCGACCCCCGGCTCAGCGCGGGGCTGCGCCTGGTCGCGGGGGAGGCCCGGGTCCGGTACCTGCACGTGCTGCCCGGCGCCCGCGACGACGTGCTGGCCGCGTGGCGGTCGGTGCTGGGACCGGCGGCGTGGGTCACCACCCGGGCGGAGGCGGTGGCCGAGGGCTGGTTCGGCGCGGTGGCCCCGGCGCATCAGTCCCGGCTCGGCGATGTCGTGGTGGTCTGCCGGGAGCGTCACGTCGTGTTGGCCACCACGCGCGAGCCGGTGCGCGCCACGCCGATGATCGCTTTCCACGGCTCGTTCACCGCGGTGGAAATGACCATCCCGCTGCTCGTGGCGGTGGGCCGGCAGACCGGCTGAGCAGGTCGGTGGACCCGTCCTGGCGCACCGGCCTGTCGCAGGTCCGGGCTAGCCTCGGCCCATGGGTCGTAGCCAGCTCGCGCCGCGTGGGGATGATCCACGCTTCGGCCCGGACTCCGACGACACCGGCTGTCCCATCCTGCACGTCGACATGGACGCGTTCTTCGCCTCCGTCGAGGTCCGCCGCCGGCCGGAGCTGCGCGGCCGGCCCGTCGTGGTCGGCGGCATCGGCCCGCGCGGCGTGGTCAGCTCCGCCAGCTATGAGGCCCGGGCGTACGGCTTACACAGCGCCATGCCCACCATGCGGGCCCGGGCCCTGTGTCCCCACGCGGTGTTCCTGCCGCCGGACTTCGCCGCCTACAGCACCGCCTCGCAGGCTGTCATGCGGGTGTTCCGGGATGTCACGCCGCTGGTCGAGCCGCTCTCCCTGGACGAGGCGTTCCTCGACGTGGCCGGTGCCCGGCGGCTGCTCGGCCGGCCCGCCGAGATCGCCCGGGCGATCCGCGCCCGGATCACCGAGGAGCAGCAGCTCAGCTGTTCGGTCGGGGTGGCCCCGACAAAGTTCGTCGCCAAGCTGGGTTCCACCCGGGCCAAGCCGGACGGGGTGATCGTGGTGCCCGCCGAGCGGGTCCTCGATTTCCTGCACCCGCTGCCCGTCGACGCGTTGTGGGGGGTTGGTGAGCGGGCCGCGCAGTCGCTGCGGCGGCTGGGTCTGGCCACCGTGGGAGACCTCGCCCGGGCGCCGCTGTCCATGATCCGCACGGCGCTCGGCGAGGCCGCCGCCGCGCACCTGCGCGAACTGGCCTGGGGGCGGGACCCTCGGCGGGTCACCGCCGAGCACGTGGACAAGTCGATCGGCGCCGAGGTCACCTTCGACACCGACGTGTCCGACCCGCAGGTCGTCCGCCGGGCCCTGCTGTCCCTGGCGGAACGGGTGGCCGTCCGGCTGCGTGACGCCGGCCACGCCGGTCGGACCGTGTCGATCAAGGTCCGGCTGGCCGACTTCCGCACTGTCAGCCGGTCCCGGACCCTGGCCAGCACCACCGACGTCGGCCGGGAGATCGTGGAGATCGCGTGGGCGCTGTTCGCCGCCCTGCAGATGACCGAGCACATCCGGCTCATCGGCGTGCGGGTCGAGGGTCTGACGCCGGCCGGCACCGCCGTGCGGCAGCCCGCCCTCGGTGATCCGGAGTACGGTTGGCGGGAGGCCGAGGCGGTCGCCGACGCGGCGGCCGCCCGTTTCGGGCGGTCGATGGTGCGTCCGGCAAGCCTGTTGGAGGCTCCACGGGGGGTTCGGCGGGAAAATCACCCCCGGTCGGGGGTCGTCCCGCTTTCCGAGCCGCCAACCCCCTCGTAGACTTGCGGGCAAGCAGCCGAACGGCTGCCACGGTCTGCCGGTCCGAGGGGACCGGCCTGCGCGACCGGGGAGGAGTGCCGTGCCGCTGTCGGAGCACGAGCAGCGGCTGTTCGATCAGATCGAGCGGTCGCTTGCCGAGGATCCTAAATTCGCCTCGGCTGTGCGGGCCAGTGATCCGCGCTTTCACGCGCGGCGTCGGCTGCTCGTCGCTGCCGTCGTGGTCATCGCTGGTCTGGCGTTGGTCGTCTACGGCACCGTCATCAAGGAGACGCTGGTCGCCGTCGCCGGTTTCGTCGTGATGCTCGGCGCGGCGGCGTTCGCCATGCAGTCCCACCGCAAGGGGCAGGCGCCGGACCTGCATGTCGTCGGTGGCACCGCGAGCCGTCGAACGCGGCAACGACGGGCGACGTTCATCGACCGGCTGGACGAGCGTTGGCGTCGGCGTCCCGAGGGCCATCGCTGATCCAGAGGTTCCGCCGGCACCGTTGACGTGGCCCGCCAGCGCTCGACGGTCCGCCATTGAGCGTGCCCGGATGTCGTTATTGCCGCTCACCGCGTCTTCACCCGGACCGTCGGCGCCCGCAGCCCGGTCCCGGCCTTGACGACCCCCACCGCCCGGTCCCGGCCTTGACCACCCCCACCGCCCGGTCCCGGCCGTTACTCGCGCGCGAAGCCATGATCGGTGCTCGACACCCGTTGCCGTAGAGCCCGCCCCGGTCCACGTCCGCCGGCGGTGCTGCCGGCGGCGGACGTGGACCCGGGCGGGTGCGCCTCAGCGGGTGGAGCGACCGGCCAACAGCCGGCGGGGGTTCCACCGGGACAGCGGGTTGAATCTCGACATCGCCGCCGTGCGCCGGCTGATCGCACCGGCCGTGCGGGCGGTGGTCAGGGACACGCCGTCGCGCCAACGCCGCAGTACCGACGGCGGCAGCACCATCGCCACGAACCGCACCCGACGTCCGGCCCGGCTGGCCAACGCACCTCGGACGTCGGCGAGCGCGTCGCCGAGGCGTTCGGCCTGCATCGGGTCGCGGGCGTACCGGGCCCGTTCCTCCGCCCGCCCCAGCAGCATCGCGCCCTGTGCGGCCGGGCCGGCCAGCGCCGAACCGGTCGCCAACCGCTGGGCGGTGAGCCGCGGCGTCTCGGCCGGGTCCACCGGCAGCCGGAAGTCGATCATCGTGTCGATCAGCTCGTCCCAGGCCGCGTGGGCGTCCTCGCGGGCCCGTTCGGCCGTCGCACCGCGCAGCACCACCGCCGGCGTGCCAGCCGGCCCACCGGCCTCGGAACGCGGCGTCGGGGGCGCCACCGCGCCGGAGTGCCGACGCCGGCGCCGCAGCCGCACCCGGCGTAACGCGGGCAGCATCAGCAGCACGAGCAGGGCCAGCACCCCGCCGGCCACCGCGAGCCAGCGTCCGATACCGCCGGCCGGCGAATCGCCGCGTCCGGCGGCTCCGGGCGCGCCGAGGTCATCCTCGTTGGCGCGGTTGTCCGGCGAGTCGGGCCCGGCGGAGGAGTTGCCGGTGGGGGCCGCGGTCGGAGCCGCGCTCGGACCCGCCGGCTCGACGCGGTCGCTGTCGGGCGCCCATTCCGGGCGCGCCGACCCCACGACGCTCGCCGCCGGGGTCGCGTCGAACGGAACCCAGCCGAGGCCGTTGAAGTAGACCTCGGTCCAGGCGTGCACGTTGCGGTTGGTCAGCACGTAGGTGTTGTCCGGCTGCTTGACCCCCCGGGTGAAGCCGAAGGCGACCCGCGCCGGGATACCGGCGGCCCGGACCATCCACGCCATCGCCGCGGCGTACTGCTGGCAGAACCCCACCTTGCTGGTCAGAAAGGACACGATTTCGGAGTCGCTGCCGCCGGCGGTGGCGTTCAGGCTGTAGCTGAAGCCGTTCGCGCGGGAGAACGAATCGTAGATGGCCCGGACCTTGTCGTAGTCGGTGTCCTCGTCCTCGGTCAGGGCGGCCACCCGGTCGTTGACCTCGCGTACCGTCGGCACGTCGGTGAACTGGCTGCGCAGCGGGTCGTCGGCCGGCAGCGGATCCGCGGCACGCAGCGCCGCCGTGCTGTACGACGACACGACATAGTCGAACTCGTACGTCTTGTCCTTCGACCGCGACCGGCTGGAGTGCACCACCTGGGCCAGCGGGTCGTAGAACCAGCTGGAGTCGAGGTTCCGGACGCCGATCGGGGCGGCGTAGGTCGGTGCCATCGGCATGTTGAACTCACCGGTGACCTGGACCCGGGCCTCGTACTTGCGGTGGGTGACGCCCCGCTTGGGGTCTTCCCGGGGGTCGGGCAGCGGCCTGGTGATCGCCTGCCCGCGGGCCGGCGGGCGGTTGCTGAAGCCCTGCTCATCGAGCACGTCGGCGACCCCGAAGCGCAGGTAGTACGGCTCCGGCTCGCTGGTGCTGACCCGGATCAGTTCCGTTGTCCGGGTCTGGTTGAGCCGCCCACTGAGGTCGGCGAACAGCTTCACCTGACCGTTGCCCCGGCCGACTCCCAGGCCGTCGCCGGCCCCGCTCTGCGTCACCTGGGCCAACAGCCCGCTGGTCATCCCGGGCACCGCGAGCGGCAGCAGGACAGCGGCGGCGACGCCCACGACGGTCAGTCGGCGACCGGCGGCGGCCAGCGGTGACGGCTCCCAGACATCCACGTCGCGGCCGTCGCCGGTGAACCGGCGGCCGAAGCGGCGCACCCGTTCCACGTTGTCGGCCACCAGCAGCCAGAGGAACCCCACTGCCCCGACGACGAAGGGGATCGGCGGCACGCTGTCGACGTACACCGCCACCGGAACCGAATAGATCGCCAGCATCGGCAGGCCGGCCAGGGCCGGACGACGCAGTCCCACCGCGAGCACGTCCACGACGATGGCCACCCCGCCCACCCCGAGCACGGTGATGAACAACAGCGCCTGGCGGTCCGGCACCGGCACCCCGAACCCGCGCATGTCGTCGCCGGCCTGGGTGACCAGGCTGCCGAACCAGGCGAACGTGTCAGGGCTCGGCAGCAGCGCCAGGAACTCCTCGTCGCTGGGGAACATCCAGGTGAGAACCAGCAGCAGGGCGCCGCACATGGCCAGCACCTGCGCCCACACCGGCGCGCGCAGCGAGCGGGACACGGCCGCCGCCGCCGCGATCAGCGCCACGGTGATCAGGCATCGGAGCAGCCAGGTCCACTGGTCGTAGATCGCCGACAGCGGGGCCGCCGCCAGCAGCGTCGCGGCCGCGGCAACGAAACCCAGACGGCGTTGGCCGGTCATCGCACTCCTCCGGTCGAGATCTCCGGGCCCCCGGCGATCGCCGGCTGCCCGGTCAAGGCGGTGGGGGTCACGAAGCTCCTTGTGGTGGTCGTGGTGGTGGTGGTCATCGGGTCGGCGGGTCAGTGCAGGTTTCCGGCGATGGTCTCGGCCATCGCGGCGCGTACGGCGAAGCCCTGCGACCCGCGGGAGGCCTGCGGCCACAGGGCCGGCAGCTTGTCGCCGTGGTTCACCCCGATCACCCGCCAGCCGCTGTGCAGCAACGCCAACGCGGATGCGGCATGGACGCGGTCCGCTTCCGCGCGCGCCGACTGCGGCAGGGTCAGCCAGGTCGAGGTGTCCACGGCGAAACCGACACAGCTGGCGCCGTTGCCGCGCAGGCCGGTCAGCAGTTGCGCCTCAGCCGGCGTCAGCGCGCCGAACAGGGCGATCACCAGGCCGCCGTCGGAGCGGCGACGGACCAGGCCGACCAGGCCCGCGACGTCGTTGTCCGGGGTGGTGGTGACGTCGGCGAGCTGGTCCAGCACGATCCCCTCGGCGCCGGCCTCGATCGCCTCGACGTCGATCCCGGAGCCGGTGACCAGCCGGATCTTGTAGCCGGCCTGCCGCAGGTGGACGGCGATGCTGGCCGCGGCCGCCACCGTCCACTCGAAACTGGCGGTCGGCCCCTCCCCGTGGTGGGCCCGCTGCCGGGTGTCCAGCACGATGGTCGCCCGGCTCTCCCACGGCTGTTCCTCGCGGCGCACCATCAGCTCGCCGGTGCGGGCGGTCGAGCGCCAGTGCACCCGGCGCAGGTCGTCACCGCGGCGGTACTCCCGGGTGGCGGCGTCGTCCTCGCCGTGCACCGCGACCGACCGGGCGCGGCTGTCGCCGGCACCGGCGTACTCGCCGGCCAGCCGCACCGTGGGCAGCGCGGTGACCTGCGGGATCACGGTCAGCATGTCGGTGGTCGGGAAGGAGCGGAGCAGTTCACACAGCCCGAACGGGTCGGTCAGCCGGACCACCAGCGGGCCGACCTGGTAGCGGCCCCGGGCGTCGGCCCGCACGGTGTACGCCACCGAGCTGGCCTGCTGGGCGCCCAGGCGTTCCAGCACCACCCGGGGTCGGCTGCCCAGCGCGTACGGCAGCCGGTCCTCCAACAACAGGGTGCCGGTCGGCAACCGGGAAAGGTTCTGCAGGCGCAGGACGATCCGCGCGTTGGACCCGGCCGGTGCCCGCTGCGGGTCCAGCGACCGGGTGCAGGCCAGCTTGTAGCGGCTGCGCCCGACGTACGCGGCGGCGATGACCGGCAGGATGGCCAGCAGCACGGCCACCCGCAGCAGGTCCTTCTCGCCCAGGATGACAGCCGAGATGGCGGCCGCGACGCCGGCGGCGAGGAAGGAGCGACCACGGGTGGTCAGACCGCGCAGCGCCTCGCGCATCGTCATCGCCTCCGGGGCTCGAACTGCGCCCGGCCGTTGCCGCTCTCGGCCCGCGTCTCGTACGGCGAGCGGGCCCGGTCGTGCGGCACCGGAAGCCGGTGGATCAGGTCCGCGACCACGGCGTCGGTGGTGCGCCGGGACAGCTGGGCGTCGGCGGTCGGGATGATCCGGTGTGCCAGCACCGGCACGGCGAGCACCTGCAGGTCGTCGGGGAGCACGTAGTCGCGCCCGTCCAGGGCGGCGAACGCCCGGGCGGTGCGCAGCAGCTGCAGGGTGGCCCGGGGTGAGGCGCCCAGGCGCAGGTCCGGGGCCTCCCGGGTGGCTGTCACCAGGTCGACGGCGTACTGCTTGACCACGTCGGCGACGTGCACCTCGCGGACCGTGGCGATCAGCCGACGCACGGTGGTGGCGTCGGTGACCGCCCGCAGCGTGTGCATCGGATCGGTGGCGCCGTGCGCCCCGAGCATCGCCAGCTCCGCGGTCGGGTCCGGGTACCCCATCGCGATGCGGGCCGTGAACCGGTCGCGTTGCGCCTCGGGCAGCGGGTACGTGCCCTCCATCTCGATCGGGTTCTGCGTCGCGACGACCATGAACGGCGGCTGCAGCTCGTAGGTGGTGCCGTCGACGGTGACCTGCTTCTCCTCCATGCACTCCAGCAGCGCCGACTGGGTCTTCGGGGAGGCCCGGTTGATCTCGTCACCGACCACCAGGTTCGCGAACACGGCGCCGGGGCGGAACTCGAAGTCGTGCGTCTCCTGGTTGTAGACGCTCACCCCGGTGACATCGCTGGGCAGCAGGTCCGGGGTGAACTGGATCCGGCGTACCGAGCAGTCGATCGACCGGGCCAGGGCTTTGGCGAGCATCGTCTTGCCGACCCCGGGGACGTCCTCGATCAGCAGGTGTCCCTCGGCCAGCAACACCGCCAGGGCGAGCCGGATCGTCGCGGTCTTACCCTCGATGACCTGCTCGATGTTGGCCACGATGGCCTCGCTGGCAGCGCGGAACTCCTCGCTCGTCAGCCGGCCACCGAGCTCGTCCCAGGTCTGGTGTGTCACGGGCCTCTCCTCGTCGTACCCTTGCCTGCCCTTATAGATACGCAAAGGGACCCGCCGGTTCGCGGGCGCGCCGCTCCCGCGCGGGCCACCCGCAATTCACAGGCTAGCCCGGCAGAGCCCGATCGCCGAGTCGACCTTCGCGCCCGGCGGCCGGCCCGAGACGGCGAAACCGGGGGGATACCGCTCGTCAAGGCCCAAAGGCCGGCGGTACACTGCCGGCATGGCCTGGGCGTTCCTGCTCCTTACCGAGCCGTGCTGACGCGACCCCGCGACGACAGCACGGCCGCCCCTCCTGCGAGAGGGGCTTTTTCATGCCCGGAGCCGGATCTTCCCGACTGGCCTGACACGACGAGATGGTGACCATGAGCGAGGCGACCGACACGGGGACCGACACCCCGCCGTTCCGTTACACAGCGCGCCTGGCCGGCGATATCGAGGCCCGCTGGCAGGACTTCTGGGACGGCGAGGGCACCTTCCACGCGCCCAACCCGACCGGTGAGCTGGCCGACCCGAACCACCCGCGGGCCGGCGCGCCGAAACTGCACGTGCAGGACATGTTCCCGTACCCCTCCGGGGCCGGGCTGCATGTCGGGCACCCGCTGGGCTACATCGGCACCGACTGCTTCACCAGGTACAAGCGGATGGCCGGGTTCAACGTGCTGCACCCGATGGGCTTCGACGCCTTCGGACTGCCGGCCGAGCAGTATGCCGTGCAGACCGGCACCCACCCCCGGATCACCACCGAGGCCAACATCGAGCGGTACCGCGGCCAGCTGCGCCGGCTGGGTCTGGCGTACGACGACCGGCGCAGCTTCGCCACCATCGACCCGGACTACTACCGGTGGACCCAGTGGATCTTCCTGCAGGTCTTCAACTCGTGGTACGACCCCGAGCTGAACCGGGCCCGACCGATCAGCGAGCTGGTCAGCGGGTACGAATCCGGTGAGCGGGGCACCCCCGACGGCCGCCCGTGGTCGGCGCTGGACGCCGTCGAACGGCGCCGGATCATCGACGACCACCGGCTGGCCTACATTTCCGAGGCCCCGGTCAACTGGTGTCCCGGGCTGGGCACCGTGCTGGCCAACGAGGAGGTCACCCCGGAGGGGCGCAGCGAGCGGGGCAACTATCCCGTTTTCAAGCGCAGCCTGAAGCAGTGGATGATGCGGATCACCGCGTACGGCGATCGGCTGATCGCCGACCTGGACACCCTGGACTGGCCGGAGCCGGTCAAGCTGATGCAGCGCAACTGGATCGGCCGCTCCACCGGCGCGCACATCGACTTCCGCTGCCCCGACGCGACCGGCGCCGATGCGACGATCTCCGTCTTCACCACCCGTCCGGACACCGTCTTCGGGGCCACGTACATGGTGCTGGCCCCGGAACACGAGCTGGTGGACCGGCTGAGGCCGGCGGCCTGGCCGGCGGGGACCAAACCGGCGTGGACCGGCGGGCACGCCACCCCGGCAGACGCCGTCGCCGCGTACCGGGCCGTCGCCGCCGGGCGCAGCGACCAGGAACGCACCGCCGAGGCCAGGGAGAAGACCGGCGTCTTCACCGGCGCCTTCGCCACCAATCCGGTCAACGACGCGCGGATTCCGGTCTTCATCGCCGACTACGTGCTGGCCGGCTACGGCACCGGCGCCATCATGGCGGTGCCCGGTCAGGACCAGCGTGACTGGGAGTTCGCCGAGGTGTTCGACCTGCCGATCATCCGTACCGTGCGGCCCACGGCGGGATTCGACGGCCAGGCGTACACCGGCGACGGGCCGGCGATCAACAGTGCCAATCCGGCCACCGGGCTGAGCCTGGACGGACTGGACATCGCCGCCGCCAAGGCCGCCATCATCGGGTGGCTGGAGGCCAACGGGCACGGCACCGGCGCCACCACGTACCGGCTGCGGGACTGGCTGTTCAGCCGGCAGCGCTACTGGGGCGAGCCGTTCCCGATCGTCTACGACGGGACCGGCCTGCCGATCGCCCTGCCGGACGACATGCTGCCGGTCGAACTGCCCGAGGTCGACGACTTCTCGCCGCGCACCTTCGACCCCGACGACGCCGACACCGAGCCGGAGACCCCGCTGTCGCGGGCCAAGGAGTGGGTGGAGGTGGAGCTGGACCTGGGTGACGGCCCGAAGCGCTACACCCGGGAGACCAACACCATGCCGCAGTGGGCCGGCTCGTGCTGGTACGAGCTGCGCTACCTGGATCCGCACAACGGCAAGGCGCTGGTCGACCCGGACAACGAGCGGTACTGGATGGGCCCGCAGCGCCCCGGCGACTGCGGTGGGGTGGACCTGTACGTCGGTGGCGTCGAGCATGCCGTCCTGCACCTGCTGTACGCCCGCTTCTGGCACAAGGTGCTGTTCGACCTGGGGCACATCTCGTCGTTCGAGCCGTTCCGCCGGCTGTTCAACCAGGGCTACATCCAGGCGTACGCGTTCCGCGACGCCCGGGGCATGATCGTGCCGGCCGACGAGGTGGTGGAACGGCAGGGCAGGTGGTTCCTGGGCGACCAGGAGGTGTACCGCGAGTACGGCAAGATGGGCAAGGGACTGAAGAACGTCGTCACGCCCGACGACATGTGCGACGAGTACGGCGCGGACACCTTCCGGGTGTACGAGATGGCGATGGGACCGCTGGACGTGTCCCGCCCGTGGGAGACCCGCGCCGTGGTCGGCTCGCACCGGTTCCTGCAACGGGTCTGGCGGCTGGTCGTCGACGAGCAGACCGGCGCCACCCGGGTGGTCGACGAGCCCACCGACGAGGGGACCCGGCGGTTGCTGCACCGGGTGATCGACGGGGTCCGGGGCGACCTGGACGAGCTGCGCTTCAACACGGCGATCGCCAAGCTGATCGAGCTGACCAACGCGCTGACCCCGCTGCCGGTGGTCTCCCGTGAGGTGGTCGAACCGCTGGTGCTGATGCTGTCGCCGTTCGCCCCGCACGTCGCGGAGGAGCTGTGGGCCCGGCTGGGGCACACCGGCTCGCTGGCCTACGTCGACTTCCCGGAGGCCGAGCCGGCCCTGCTGGTCGCCGAGTCGGTGACCTACCCGGTGCAGGTCAACGGCAAGGTGCGCGGCCGGGTGGAGGTGGCCGCCGACGCCCCGGAGGCCGACGTCCGGGCCGCCGCGCTGGCCGAGGTGGCCGACCAGCTGGCCGGTCGGGAGCCGCGCAAGGTGATCGTGATTCCCGGCCGCATGGTGAGCGTGGTCATCTGACCCGGCGCTGACCTTGGCGCCCGGTCGTCACCCTCGCCCGGTCGTCACCCTCGCCCGGGTGGCGACCGGGGCCCGGAGGCACGACCGGGTTCGGTCGGGCGGCGTGGTTCAAGCGGCGGCGTTGCGATCCGCGCGGCGCCACCGCAGGATGATCACGGTGCTCAGGGCGAGGCCGACGATGGCCGGCACGAAGGTCAGGGCGTCGATCCGGCCCGGCGCGACCACCGCCGCGCCGATGACCGCGTAGCTGAAGGTGGACGGCAGGGCGGCGATCAGGGTGCCGAACAGGTAGTGGTGACGGCGCACCGAGGTGGTCCCGTACGCGTAGCCGACCAGCCCGAACGGTGCCAGCGGCAGGAACCGCACCAGCAGCACCGCGGCGAACCCCCGGCGGTTGAGCCACCCGTCGAGCCGGTCGAGGCGGCTGCCGGCCCGTGCCGTCAGCGCCCCGTGCCCCGCCCACCGGCCGATCGCGTAGGTGCCGACGGCGGCCAGCATGGCGGCACCCAGCGAGGCGGACGCGCCGATGACCGGGCCGAGCAGCGCCCCACAGGCCAACGACACCGCGGTGCGCGGCACCATCACGGCCATCAGCAGGGCGCCGGTGCCGGCGGCGGCGAAGGCGGCGGCCGGGCCCAACGTGGCGACGGCGGCCGGCACCAGGTGCAGCGGCAGCGCGGCGGCGATCGCGGCCAGCACGCCGATGCCCACGGCGACCAGGACGAGCCGGGTCACCCGCCGGCGGCGGTGCACCGGCGGGCCGATGATCCGACCGGTACGCGGGCAGCGCGGTGCGGCGGCGTCCAGGACGGGGGTGCCGGCGACAGTCATGCCGACCTTGTCGCGGCCATGCGCTCCTGGCGCAGCCGGGTCGGCCAGGTGTCGTCGACGGGGGACAGGGTGTCCGTGCCGGTCGCCCAGCGCAGCAGCAGGTCGGCCAGGGCCGGGTTGCGGGCCAGCGCCGGGCCGTGCGAGTAGGTGCCGAGCACCTTGCCGCGCCAGGCCCCCTCGGTGCTGCCGTCGTTGCCGACCCCGGCGGTGACCCGGGCCAGCGGCGAGACATCCGGGCCCAGGTGGGTACGCCCGCCGTGGTTCTCGAAGCCGGTCAACGACGGCACCCCCAGCCGCGCGTCGATCTCGCCGGCGAGTTCACCGACCGCCCGGGTGGGACCCCGGTCGGAGCGCAGGTCCAGCAGGCCCAGGCCGGCGTACTGGGCGCCCTTGGCGAAGAAGGAACTGCCCAGAAGTTGGTAGCCGGCACAGACGGCGAGGACGGCGGCGCCCTGGGCGACCGCCCGGTGCAGGCCGCCGTCGTTGCTGAGTCGCTGCGCGGCGAGCGCCTGGGGGCCGTCCTCCCCGCCACCGATCAGATAGATGTCCCCGGTGCTGGGCAGCGGTTGGTCGGAGCGCACCTCGATCGATTCCACCGGCATGCCGCGCAGGGCGGCGCGTCGGGTCAGGATCAGCAGGTTGCCGCGGTCGCCGTAGGTCGACAGCAGGTCAGGGTAGATCCACACCACCCGCAGCGCGCTGTCGGCGCCGGAGCGCGCGGGCGCCGGGTATCCCCAGTTCTCAGGTGACACGGTCCAACTCCGCTCGGATGTCCTGGAAAGCCGTGTAGTTCGCGATGACCTCGAGCCGGCCGGCGGGCACGGCGGCGACCGCGTCGTCGAAGCTTGGTACGTGCCGGAACGGCACATCGTTCACATCCAGGCGGACGGCCAGGTCGTAGGCACGGTCCCCGGTGATGAGCACCTGGCGGCCACGCAGCGGGGAGAAGTCGACGTCGAACAACCAGGAGGTGTCGAGTCCATCGGGGTCCCGGGCGTTGATGGACAACAGGGTCGGCGCCTCCTCGGCCATGTCGAACGCTTCCAGCCAGCTCGCCGGGGGCTTGGCCAGCAGCAGGCGCACCGTGCGGCCGTCCCGCTCGACCTGGGCGTAGCGGCCGGCCACCGAGGCCACCGTGCCCAGCCGGGGGACGGCGTCGATCGGGCGTACCCCGAACTGGGCCGCCACGGCCAGCGCGGTGGCGGCGTTGCCGAGGTTGACCTGGCCCGGGAGCTGCAGCTTGACCGGATACCACGAGCCGTGCGGGTCCAGCACCCCGTCGTCCTCGACCACCCACTGCGGGTCGGGGCGGCGCAGGGCGCACCCGGTGCACCACCACTGCTCCGCGGCGCGTTCGATCGGGGAGCCGCACTCCGGGCAGACCCAGGAGTCGTCGTGCCAGCGTTGGCCGGCGCTGAACCAGGTCACCGCCCGACCGTCGGGGACGACACCATCGGTGGCGGGGCCGGAGGCGGCCCACACGACCATCGGGTCGTCGGCGTTGGCCACGATGTGTACGTCGCGGTGCGAGGCCAGGGCGGCCCGCCACAGCTGCGCCATCATGGCGACTTCCTTGGCCCGGTCGAGCTGGTCGCGGGAGAGGTTGAGCAGCGCGACGACCCGGGGTTGGGTCTCGTCGATCACCCGGGGCAGGTAGTGCTCGTCGACTTCCAACACGGCGAACGGGGTGGCACCCGCCTTGGCCAGCGCCGAGGTGTGCCCGGTGGGCATGTTCGCCCCGAAGGAGTTGGTGGCCACCGGACCGAGGACGCCGAGCGCGGCGGCCGTCAGCCGGGTGGTGGTGGTCTTGCCGTTGGTGCCCGACACCAGGGCGATGGCGCGCCCGGTGGACAGGTGGGCGAGCAGGTCCGGGTCGATCTTCAGGCCGATCCAGCCGCCGATCACCGAGCCGTCGCCGCGCCCGGCGGCGCGCGAGAGCGCCGCGGCCGTCCGCGAGACCGAGCTGGCGACCTTGGCCCGCAGAGGTATCTTCCCGTCCGTCACGCGAGCGAGGGTACCGGACCGCCCCGCACGCCCCGTGGCGTCGGCTCCGGGCAGCCCGGTGGCGCGGTGCCCGGCTGTTGCCGGGACCGTGCGGACTTCGCGCAGTGTCGCCACGAGGAAGGCTTCGGCCGTCCGACGGCGGACCTGAGGACCCGGACGGCGGGGGGCGGGGCTCCGGCGCCGGGGTGGCTGTTCGGCGGGTACGGGACGCCGGGTGGCTCGTCAGCCTGCTCCGTTCCGCGCGTTTACGGCGCGGTACAGACCAACTGAATTAGCCGCAAGATCAGTGACATTGGTCTTTTTTTGTGTCCTGTTTCACCATGGTTAACTACGCCTTGTAGCTAAAGATATGCGGGCTGTCACCGATTTTTCCTTCATAAAACGCAAACAAGACAGCCCCTGCTATGCCAAACTCGTGCCGTAACCGATCGATCACCGCTTGTGAACCAAAGGATCGGCTACAAACGGTCGAAGTCGGTGAGCAGCCGCTCTCCGCTCGTGTCGCGTGATTTACGCCTAACCCTGCCCGAGCCGGGCGACACGACCAATAACGAACGCAATGGCATCGAGGGCAGGGACGGGGGACCCATTAACTGGCCCACCGGATCGTCAGCGAACGATCGCGGTGGCCTTGGGGTGAAGCGTGAACCAGCGCCGGGCGACCTTCCAGCCCGAACCCGACAGCTAACCTCGCAGGCGTGCCGGAGGGAAAACTTTCCGTGCATCAGCTCCACTCCCGCCCGCGTCGACGCATGCCCGTCGCGGCCGGCAAGCTCTCGCTCGCCCTCAGTCTCTGCCTCTGCGCCGGCCAACTGGTCTCCGCACCGGCAGCCAGCGCCGCAACCGCGCCGGTGACGAGAACTGTGGCCACGACGGCGGTCACGTCCGCGGCCGCCGTCGCGACCCGGGTGAGCATCACCCGCAACAAGAGCACCGTCGCACTGGGCTCGCCGGTGGTTATCACCGCCCGGGTCGTCGACCCGCGCACCGGCAAGGCCGTCTCCGGCGGCACCATGCGGTTGCAGGCATGGCGCAACGGCCGGTGGAACGACTGGCAGG
>DASVVF010001020.1:0-3499 GCA_036386695.1 Catenuloplanes sp.
CGAGAGCGCCGCGACCAGCACCGCCCAGACCCGCGCCGACACGTTCACCGCCGAAGCGCGCTACGTCCGGGTGACCGTCACCGGTCTGCCCCCCGGCACCTGGGCCAGCATCGTGAACTTCTCCGTCTTCAGCGCTGCCACACCCGGGGTTCAGCCGTTCAAGGGCCTCGCCGGCGGCAGTTGCCCCTTGCTGGACAAACTCAACGTCTCCTGGCACTACAACTGGTGGATCGACCCGGGCGACCGGGGGGATCCGGACGACCCGAACGACTGCGACGAACCGGGCTTCGTGCCGACGATCTCCGGACGCAAGGACATGACCGCAGGCGACGTCGAATGGCACGTGGACCGGGTCTACGACGCCGGCCACACGACGCTGCTCGGGTTCAACGAACCCAACAAGGCCGACCAGTCGAACATGACCATGGCGCAGGTCGTGGACCTGTGGCCGACGCTGACCAAGGATCGCGGAGACCAGAACCTGCGGGTCAGCAGCCCGTCGACGTCCGGCGACGGCAAGGCGTGGTTCGAGGAGTTCATGAAGCAGGCGGAAGCCAAGGAGTTGCAGGTCGACTTCATCAACCTGCACTGGTACGGCTGGAACGCCGGCTCCTGCGACGCCAACGCCTCGACCTTCGAGGCGTACATCAACTGGGCGGAGAGCCTGCCGGGCAACCGCCCCATCTGGATCACCGAGTGGGGCTGCCTCAACCAGAGTGCCCCGGACCGCGCCACCGTGGAGAGGTTCTACGCCGCGGCGGTCACCATGTTCGCCCGGCACCCCCGGATCGAGCGGCAGTCGTTCTACCCGTGGATCAAGAACCACGAGCTGACCGAGCCCACCGACACCCCGGGCACCCTCGGCCCACTGACCCCGCTCGGGCAGGCTTTCGCCGACACGCCGGCCTACCGCTGAGCCGACACGCCGGCCTACCGCTGAGCAGACACGCCGGCCTACCGCTGAGTCGGCAACGGTCGGTCGGTGACCGTCCGGGTCGGTAGGGCGACCATCTGTCCCGGGTCCGCACGCTGCGCGTCGGGCCCGGGACGGCCCGCCTCCGGGGAGGACCGTTGCGCTCAGCCGGCCGGCGGGAAGCCGTACCGGGTCGCGTGGTCCGGGTCGGCCGGAACGATCTGGCGCAGGCCCTCGTCCGCGAGCCTCTTGTTGATCCCTTCAAGGTGGGTGCGCACCAGCAGCGCCTCGTCGTCGGTGACCTTGCCGCGGTGCGGCTTGCCGGCGTGCTCCAGGGTCGTGTAGTCGGGCTTGTCGGCGCCGCGCCGGGCACCCTTCGCCGGCCGGACCCGTTCTGCCGTCCGTAGCAGCTGCGCCATCGGCACATCGGTGGCGAGGGCGTCGAACTCGCCGGCCGTCAGGACGACCGTCCTCGGCTCACCGCCATCCAGGCCGTCGTGGATCTCCACCACGGCGACGTCCAGTGCGGCGTCGTCGATGCTCTCGACCTCGGCCGGCAGCGCTTCCAGGCGCACCGGCCCGGCCACCAGGTCGGGATGCTCCAGCACGACGAGCCGGACGATCTCGGCCCCCGGGTCGATGACCTTGCCGGTGAAGTCGGAGACGTGGACGGTCTTCTTACCCATGCGTGGACGATCTCCCCTGTTTCAGTGGTGCCGCTGCCCGCAACGAAGTTACCCGACAGGTGTGCGAACGCCGCCGGCGAGGCGCCGGTGTGTCGCCGGCGGAGACGGGTGCGTCGGCTGCGTCCGCGCGGGAGCGGTCGCTCGGGCGGCCCGGGGTGCGTGCCTACGGCAGTGCCCCGGGGTGCCTACGGCAGTGTGCTGCGGCTGGCTTGGAGTTCCGGTGTCAGCGTTCGCTAAGGTGAGAACGGCTCCTCGATCAGGCAGCCCGCTTCGCGCCCGGACCGCTGGCCCAACTGGCCCCGCTTCCGCCGCGTTTCTCGCCCCGCCTGCTCGGGAGTTTCCATGTCGGCACCCATGCTCTTCGCCCAACGTCTGCGCGGGGTGTCCAGCTCCCCCGTCCGTGACCTGCTCGCCCTGATCGAACGGCCCGAGGTGATCTCGTTCGCCGGTGGGCTGCCGGCGCCGGAACTGTTCGACCTGGACGGCCTGCGGGCCGCGTTCGATCAGGTGTTGTCCGCTCCGCGCGGACGCCGCCACCTCCAGTACGCCCCCACCGAGGGCAACGCCGACCTGCGGGCCCTGGTCGCCGACCGGATGACCGCACGCGGTCTGCCCACCACCGCCGGGGACCTCTTGATCACCACCGGCTCCCAGCAGGCGCTGACTCTGATCGCCACCGCCCTGCTCGACCCCGGCGCGGTCGTCGCCGTCGAGGAACCGACCTACCTGGCGGCGCTGCAGTGCTTCCAACTCGCCGGCGCGCGCATCGTCACCGTGCCGGGCGACGGCGACGGCGTCGACCCGTCCGCACTCGCCGAGGTGCTCGACACCGAACGCCCGCGCCTGCTGTACCTGGTGCCGACCTTCGCCAACCCGACCGGCCGCACCCTCACCTCGGCCCGACGCGCGGAGGTGGTCGACCTGGCCGCGGCGGCCGGCACCTGGGTGGTGGAGGACGACCCGTACGGCGAACTGCGCTACCGCGGCGAGCCGGTGCCCGCCCTGGCCGCCCAGCCCGCCGCCCAGGGGGTGCTGCACCTGGGCAGCTTCTCCAAGATCGCCGCACCCGGGCTCCGCTTGGGCTGGGTGCGGACGCCGGCGGCGCTACGGTCCGCGCTGACCGTGGCCAAACAGGCCGCTGATCTGCACACCTCGACCATCGACCAGGCCGCCGCGGCGGCGTATCTCGCGACCACCGACCTGGCTGCGCACATACGTGGCCTGTGCGACGCGTACCGCGTCCGCCGGGACGCGATGATCGCGGCGATGCCGGGAACGGCCCCGCCCGGCAGCACCTGGACCGACCCGGACGGCGGCATGTTCACCTGGCTGCGGCTGCCCGCCGGTGCCGACAGCACCGCGCTGCTCCCCGAGGCGCTGAAGCGTGACGTCGCCTTCGTCCCCGGCGCCCCGTTCTACGCCACCCGGCCGGACCCCGCCACGCTGCGCCTGTCCTTCACCAACCACACGGCCGACGAGATCACCGAGGGTATGCACCGTCTCGCCGGGGCCTTCCGCGCCGGCTGAGGAATCCGGACCGGGAGAGCACCATGCCCCACGACATGCCCCAGGACATGCCGCACGACGAACGTATGGATGAATCTCAATCTCTACGTTAGGGTCGAGCTCGATGAGAGGGGGGCGCCGCCATGCGCCGATCTGTCGGGCTGGCCCTCGCGGGAGCCACCGTCATGCTGGCCGGAACGTCGCTGGGACACCCCGGCGCCCATGCCGCGGTCGCCGCCGGGCCCTGCCCCGCCACCACCGGATACGGCAACCCGCTGCCCTCGCCCACCTTGACCGCCGCCAAGCTCACCGGCGGCTTCAACTTCCTGGAAGGGCCGGTCTGGGACGCTGCCACCGGCACCCTGCTGATGTCGAACATGCAGAACCCGGCGGG
>DASVVF010001021.1:0-6048 GCA_036386695.1 Catenuloplanes sp.
CGAGGGCCCGCACGTCGGCAACGGTGAGGTCCAGTCCCATCACCCGGTTGAGGAACTCCCGCGCCTCCGCGGGAGTGAAGCGCAGATCGGCGGCGCGCAGTTCGGTGAGCTGTCCGCGACTGCGCAGCCGGGCCAGCGGCAGGGGTGGGTCGGCGCGGGTAGCCACCAGCAGGCGCAGGTGGTCGGGGAGGTGGTCGAGCAGGAAGGTCACCGCGTCGTGCACCTCTGGCGCCTCGATGACGTGGTAGTCGTCGAGGGCCAGGATCCACCGGCGGTCCGGCAGCTGGCCGCCGGCGGCGGTGATGTCGTTGACGAGCGAGGTCAGCGCGGCGGGGGCCGGCACCGGTAGCGGCGACACGCCGACGGCGAGACCGGCGCCATTGAGGGTGGCCACCAGGTGGGTGAGCAGCCGCGTGAGGTCGTTGTCGCCGTCGTCGAGGGAGAGCCAGGCGAGCCCGACGTCGGTCCGGCTCTGCTCCAGGTGCGCGAGCCAGTCGCTGAGCAGCGTCGTCTTGCCGAAGCCGGCAGGGGCGGACACCAGGGTGAGTCGGTGGCCTGCGTCGAGGGTGGTGTCGAGCCGCTCGGCCAGTCGGGGGCGCGCGACGAGCTGTGCACGCCGGGCCGGCGCGAACAGTTTGGTGGCAAGAACCGGGATCGGCGCCATCCCCGGATCATAGAAGCACCACCAGCCCTTCATATCCGTCGTGCAAGCGTGGGGTCGGCGTCGACTGGCTCGCCGGTGTGACGATCTTCCACGCCTGAACCGTGCGCCGTAGCGGTCCGCCGCGATCGACCGGACAGCGGCGGGGTCCCTCCGGATGGCGGAGCGTCGAGCTTTCAGCCGTGCGGCTGGCCCCCTCCCGGTCGCCCCGTCGGGTCGGCACACTCGGGCCAGGAGGTGTGCCCGCGGTGACGGTGGTCCGAGTGTTGGTGGTCGACGACCAGGCGGCGTACCTGCGCGCCATGACCTCCGTGGTCCGGGAGACCCCCGGTTTCGAGGTCGTCGGCGAGGCGTCGTCCGGCGAGGAGTCCCTGGTCGTGGCTTCCGCGTTGAGTCCGGATCTCGTTCTGATGGACGTGAACCTGCCCGGCATCGACGGGTTGGAGGCCACCCGGCGGTTGCTCGGGGGCGACCGCCCGCCGGTGGTGTTGCTGCTTTCGACGTACGACCAGGACGCCGGCGAGCGTTTCGTCGCCGAATCGGGTGCCTCCGGCTACGTGACCAAGTCCGCGCTCGGGCCGGACCGGCTCGAAGAAGCGTGGGCCAGCGCCGGTCGTTGATGCCCTGACGCGTGAACCTCGATGACGGCGCGTCCCCGTGCCACGGTGAGCGACACGGAGCCGCCGGCCGCTTCGACACGGTCACGCATGTGGCCCAGCGGCAGCCCGCCCTGGTCGCTGCCGGTCACCACCAACCGCAGGTGGTCACCGGGCGCGTCCAGCACGACGACGACCGGGCGGCCGAGGTCGCGCATCGCCTCGGCAACGCAGAAGTACGCGGCGGCCTCGATCCGGGGATCGAATCGTCGACCGGCGGCGGGGTTCTCCACCACCAGACGGCCGATGCTCCCGGGTCGGCCGAGCAACGACGCGAGCGCCGTCGCAAGGCCGGAGCGGGCGAGCTGGGCCGGGAACACGCCCCGGGTGATCTCGCGCAGCTCCTCCAGGGCGGTGGTCAGGGTGTCGACCAGCGGTTGGAGCTGTGCCGCGTCCAGGACGCCTGCGCCCTGGCCGGACAGGTCGCGCAGGCGGCCCGGGAGGGCGGCCAGGTGCAGGATGACCTGCCGTGCAATCGCGTGTTCGAGCCGGCTGCGTTCGGCGTCGCCGGCGCTGATCAGCCGGCGGCGGGACTCGGTCAGCTCGTGGGTGCGCCCGGCGAGCTGTTCCACCTGCCCGGACAGCTCGGCGGCCAACCGGGCGTTGCGAAACGCCAGGCTGGCCTGGTCCGCCAGGTCGGCCAGCAGCCGGTGCTCCCGCGTACGCAGGGGGCGGCCGGTCGGCATCTCGACGGTGATGCTGCCCAGCCGTTCCCCCCGGTCGAGCACCGGGACCGTGAGGCCGGTGGCCGGCGGGTCGCCGGCCAGCGGATCGGGGGCCAGCGGGTCGTCCGCGCCGGATGGTGGCCAGACGACGACCCGGTCGGGGCCGGCCCCGACGTGCAGCAGCACGGTGACGCGGGCCGCCCGGACCGCCTGCGCGGCCGCGTCGGCCACCGCGGGCAGTAGCTCTGACGGGTCGGGACTGTCGCCGAGGCGCCGGCTGAAGTCGGCGAGTGCCTCGTACGGTACGGCCGCCGCGCCGAACGCCAACCGGTCGGCGAGCCGCACCACGCGGCGGCGCAGCGGCTGGAACGCCAGCGCTACGAGGGCGGTCGCCAGCAGGGAGGGCCAGAAGCCGCCGGTGCCGACCCCGACCGCGAGCCCGATGACCACGACCGCCAGCACGTAGCCGGCCGCTACCAGACCAGTGACGATGGCCAGCATCAGGGCCCGGTTGACGATCAGGTCGATCTGCAGCAGGCGGTGCCGCAGCACGGCGACCGCGACGCACAGCGGGACGGCGAGTTGGGCGAGCCGCAGCGGCAGCGCAGCCAGCCAGGTTCCGTCCTCGCCCGACACAGCCGGCACCACGAGGACGACCACGACGCCGAACGCCAGCAACCCGGCGGACGCCGCGATCCACAACAGTTGGCGGCGTACGTCGTCCCTGGCCCTGCGTAGGCGCAGCGCGACGGAGACGGCTGAGGCGACCAGACCGGCGGCGACGAGCATGACCCCGGCGTTCAGCAGCGGCCCCGAGACGCTGCGGTGGCCGTGGTCCTGCCCGTACACGACCTCGCCCGGGTGCACCGTGAGCGATCCCAGCGTGTGCAGACCCAGACCGGCCACCGTGACCCAGAGGGCCCACCGCCACCGCGGTGCGGGCAGGTGGCCGTCCGGGGCGATCAGGAAGGCGAGGATCAACGCGGTGAAGGCCGGCCAGCCCAGCAAGGGTGACGCCCAGGCGGCCACGTGTGCCCAGTACGGGGAGCCAGGGCCGGCGCCGTCCAGCACCCACATGCTGTACGCGTCCGCGGCCAGGGTCACCGAGAGCAGACTCGCGGCGCACAACAGCCAGCCGAGCGGCTGCCCCGGATACCGCGAGATGATCAGCGCACCCATCAGCGCGCAGCCGATCCCGGCCAACGGCGCCAGGGGCCAGCCGTGGTCCGCCCACGTCGCCTCGCTCAGCAGCGAGCGGTGCGCGGCCGTGAAGACGGTGTCCAGGATGGCGGCGAGCGTGGTCAACAAGAGAACCGCCCAGGCGATCCGGGCCCGCACGTCAGCCCGCCCGCCGGGCGACGGCGGTGCGCGTAGGGGTCGGCCCGCGATCCTGGTTCCGTGGAACGGTGGCGGTGACGGTCGTACCCCTGCCATGACCGGATTCGACGGTGGCCGTGCCGCCGGCCGCGTCCAGCCGGTCGCGCATGCTGAGCAGACCCGTGCCCGTCCCGCCGGCACCGGCCGGGGCCGGATCGAAACCGGAACCGTCGTCGGTGACGGTCAGCAGCCATCGATCCCGGTCCGCGCCCAGCCGTACCGACACGCTGCGCGCCCCGGAGTGCTTGGCGGCGTTCTGCACCGCCTCCATGCAGCAGAAGTACAGGGCCGCTTCGACGGGCGCCGGAAGGCGCCCGACACCGGCCGCGTCGATGCTGACCGGGATGGGGCTGGTCGCGACCGCGGACAGCAGGGCCGGCACCAGCCCTTCGTCGGACAGCATGCTCGGGTAGATCCCGCGGGACAGCGAGGCGAGCGTCTCGATGGCGATGCCGGCCGCGTCGACCTGCTCGGACAGCACGCGTGCGGCGCGCTCCGGTGAGCGTACGGCGATCTGCTGTGCCAGGCGCAGGTTCACCGCCAGCGCTACCAGGTGTTGCTGCGCGCCGTCGTGGATGTCGCGCTCCAGGCGAGCCCGTTCGGCGTCCTGGGTGCTGATGAGCCGCTCCCGGGAGGCCTGGAGCTCGCCGGCCCGGGCTACCAGCTCGGCCCGGCGCTCTTCGAGTTCGGCCCGTAGCCCCACCATCCGCAGCACCAACCCGGATTGTGCCGCCAATCCGGCGAACAGCCGCTCCTCCACGGCGGTGAGCGCCAGGCCGGGTCGCTCCTGCAGCCGGAGCACCCCCAACAGCTGCCCGCCGTGCCGCACGGCCAAAGCGCGCCGGCCCGCGACCGGGACGTCCGCCGCACCGGGTCGGACGTTCGGGTCGGTCCGGTCGTCGTCGGCGTCTACGGGCCAGGTGCCGGCCAGTGTGAGGCGGCCGGACACGGTCAGCCACACCTGTGCCCACGCGGCCCCGGTCCCTTGGGCCAGCAGCATCGACATGCGCGCTGGAAGGTGTTCCGTGCCCTGGTCACCGGTGACGGTCCCCGAGAATCGACTCAGCACGTCGTACGGCGTCGGGATGCCGCCGTGTCCCAGTCTGGTCGCGGCCCGTTCGAGGACGGCCGTCACCGGGGGGAACAGCAGCGCCACGGCGGCGGTCGCCACCACCGCCAGCCAGGTGCTCGGCGAGTCGGTGTGCCCGGTGAGCGCGCCGCCGCCGAGCACGACGAGGACGTAGACGGCGACCACGAAGCCGGCGAGGCCACCGGTCACGACCAGCCGGTGCGAACCGTCGCGCCGCAGCCGGCTGATCACGCCGCGGGTCTGCATGTGCGCAAGTGTGCGCCGGGTGGCGACGTCCAGGGAAGCCGACCGGGTCATCGGCCGGAGCCGGTGGCCTCCAGATACGCAAGAACAGCCATCACCCGCCGATTCACCTGATGTTCGTCGACCAGGCCCAGCTTCTGAAACACCGACCCGATGTGCTTCTCCACAGCCCGGTCACTCATGAACAACGACGTCGCGATCGTCGCGTTGTTCCGACCGGTGGCCATCGCCTGAAGGACCTCGCGTTCCTTCTTGGTCAGGCCCAGCAGCGGGCCGTCGCCGGCCCGGCGCGCCAGCAGCGCCTCGACCACCAGCGGGTCGAGCACCGACCCGCCACCGGCCACCTCACGCAGGGCTCGCACCAGCTCGTCGAGATCGTTCACCCGTTCCTTGAGCAGATAGCCCATCCCGGCCACCCCGGAGGCGAGCAGGTCGAAGACGTAATCCTCCTCGACGTACTGCGAGAGCACCACGACTCCCACCCGCGAGTGCTCGGCGCGGATCCGCTTCGCGGCCCGGATACCTTCGTCCGTGTTCGTCGGGGGCATCCGGATGTCGGTCAACACCACGTCCGGCGAGTGCTCGGCCACCACCGTGAGCAGGGATCCCAGGTCGGTCGCGGTGGCCACCACATCGACGCCCTCGGCCTCGGCCAACAACGCCGCCACACCTCGGCGAACCAGGTAGTTGTCGTCGGCGAAGATCACGCGAAGGGCCACGAGCGCGACTGTAACAACCGGGAGGTCCGCGTGGTGGTGCCAGCCCGCACCGGTGGTGGGGCCAGCCCCCACCACTGTGCCGGCCACCCCATCGTGGAGCGGACCGCGCCTTCCTAGTGTCGTGAGTGCGGCCGATCCGCCGCACCACTCATCCCAGGGAGAGTCATGTCACGAAGGATGATCGCGGTCACCGTCGGCGTTCTGTTCGTCGTCCAAATGATCACCGCCATGGTCGGCACATCAATGATCCAAGCATTCGCGGACGGCGGCGGCGAAGGGGCACCACCGACTGTCGGCGTCCTGTTCATGATGTGCTCCGGAGTCGCTGTCGTCGGCATCGGCCTGCTGATGTACCGGGTCCTGAAGTTCATCGACCGGCGACTGGCCCTCTGGTACCCGGCGCTGCGAATCGTCGAATGCGCCATCTCCGCCGCCTGCGGCGTCTATCTGTTGACCACGTTGCAGGAATTCCCCAACCACCTGCTGTGGGTGTACATCCCGACTGGCATCGGCGGCCTGATCCTCAACTACCTGCTCTTCGTCTCACGGCTGGTCCCCCGCCTCATCGCGGTCCTCGGTCTCGCGGGATATACGTTGCTGACCCTGGGCGTGCCGCTCGACCTGCTCGGCGTTCTGG
>DASVVF010001022.1:0-2156 GCA_036386695.1 Catenuloplanes sp.
GACCGGGCCCCGCACCGGGGCGGTGCCCGCACCAGCGGTGGCGTCGTCCACCTCGACCGGGGCGCGGCGTTCGTCGGGTCCGGTCAGCGCGAGTTCCACCGCGGCCAGGTCGGTCTCGGTCAACAGGGTCACCTGTCCGTCGGTGATCCCGACGACCAGGGCCCGGTCGACCACCCGTACCACCGCGATCGAGGAGCCCCGGCTGACCTGTTGGCGGGTCAGTACCGTCATGGCCGCCCCGCCGCGGCGGCCGGCCAGCGGGCGGCGGGCCAGCCTGGCCAGCCCCCACATCAGCCCGAACACGACGGCCAGCGAGAAGACGATGCGCGCGATGAGCTCGATCACCGGGCGGCCCCTACTCCCGCTCGCTGCCGGGTCGGACGATGTCGGTGATCCGGATGCCGAAGTTCTCGTCCACGACGACGACCTCACCCCGGGCGATCAATCGACCGTTGACCAGCAGGTCGGCGGGGCTGCCGGCGGCCCGGTCCAGCTCCACGATCGCCCCGGGCGCCAGCGACAGCAGCTCCCGGACGCTCATCCGGGTGCGACCGAGCTCCGCCGACACCTCCATCTCGACGTCATGCAGCATGTCGAGCCCACCACGCAGCACCGGGGCGTCGCCGTGGCGCACGGCGCCCACGTCGGCACCCCCCGGCCACGGCGAGAGCGCCAGGGCGATCACGGCGTGGATCTCGCCGGCGTCCAGCAGCGGCACCACCACGGCGCCGGCCTTGGCGGTCAGCGCGCTGAGCGCGACCTCCGGCTCCATCAGCTGACCGGGATCGAGCACGACCGGGCCGAACTCGCGGGCCGCGGCCTCCAGCGCGGGGCGGACGGCGGCGGTCAGATCGAGCTCCCCGATCGGGCTGGCACTCAGCGCGTCAGCCAGGTCCTGACCGACCACCACGACGACCTCGCCGGTCGCCGCGCCGCTGAACCGGGCGGTGACCGCCCGGCCGGCGGGCAGGTTCATCGGTGCGTCGCCCACCGGCTCGCCCAGCTCCAACGGGCGGCTGGTCGGCAGCACCGCCAGGGCCGCCATCGCAGCGGCGCTGGCGAGGTCCAGCTGCGACTCGGTAAGCGTCAGCGTGGTCATGCGCGGGTTCCCTCCTGAGCTGACGCCGCCCCGGGTGCAGGAACGACCAGGCAGGCCAGTCGGGCCCCCTGGTTGCCCGGCACGGCATGGGCGAACGTGGTGTCGTTGACGGTGACGCCCAGCGGCAGAGTGACCGGGTGACCCAGCGGCACCACGTCACCGGGGCGCAGGTCGATGATGTCCTCGGTGCGCATCCGGATCGGCAGGAACCGCACCGCCACGTCGATCGGGGCGGCCGCCAGGCCGGCGGCCAGGTTGCGCTGCGCGACGCCGCGGGCGCGTCGCTCGACGGCGGTCAGCTCGACGTCGGCCGCCTCGCTCTGCAGGACCGGCAGGATGGTGGTGAACGGCAGGCAGATGGTGGACACGCATTCCTCGGCGCCGAGCCGCATGTCGAACGAGGCGACCACGACGGCGTCGCCGGGCTGGTGCGCCCGCAGGAACTGCGGGTTGAATTCGAGACTGCCCAGCCGGGGGTGGATCTCGACGAGTTGTTCGAAGCCGTAGCGCAGTTCGGCCAGCATCCGTTCGAGCAGCCCGCGCAGCAGCGGCATCTCGACCTCGGTCAGCGGACGCTCCACCTGCGGGCCGCCCGGACCGCCGAGCAGGTGGTCGATGCTGGCCATCGCCGTACCCAGCGACATCTCCAGCAACACCGTTCCCGGTAGCGGGTCGATGGTGACCGGGGCCAGCACCGTGGAGTTGTTCAGCGAGGCGACGTACTCGTCGTAGTTGAGTTGTTTGACCGCGATCAGCGTCACGCTGCTCACCGCGCGCAGGCGGGTGGTCAGCAGCGTGGCGCAGCTGCGCGCGTAGGTCTCGAAGGCGATCTGCAGGGTCCGGACGTGTTCCCGGGAGAGTTTGATAGGGCGGCGGAAGTCGTAGGGCAGGGGCCCCGCGGTTCCGGCGCGGCGGGACATCCGGCCCGGAGCGCGGGCGGTGGAGGCCGGGGGCGGCGACGTGGTCACGCCCTACCCATCGGCGTCGTCCGTGGTGCGCTGAGAAAACCTGGTCGGCTACTGGGTGACGAACTGGGTGAAGTAGATGTCCATCACCT
>DASVVF010001023.1:0-2515 GCA_036386695.1 Catenuloplanes sp.
GACGCACTTGCCGCTGTGCCGGGCGACGATGTTCACGTAGCCGCTGCCGGCGTCGCGGAGCTGGAACTGCTGGTTGGTGCCGGTGCCGCAGGACCACTGCACGAGGGCCGCGCCGTCGACCAGGGATTTGCCGGTGACGTCGGCGCACTTACCGGTCGCGGCGTTGACGAGTTGGACGTAGCCGCCGCCGGCGTCGCGTAGCTCCCACTGCTGGTTCGCGGCCCCCGCGTCGGCGGCGTTCTGGGTCAGCGCGGCGCCGTCGGTCGTACCGGCCGCCACCTGGGCGACCTTGCCGCTGTGCCGGGCGGTCAACGTCGTGACCTCGGCGGCCGACGCCGCCGTGGCGATGGCCAGGGATCCGGCGACGAGGGCCGAGCCGACGCCCACGGCGAGCCAGCGCCTGCCTTGTCTCGCTGTGCCGGTGTGCCGCACCTCGCGCATGGACCGCCTCCTACGTGGGGGGGTGAACGAGCTGATCTACAGGGTCCGTACGGACCCGGGGGACGGAACCTGGTCAGACGGTGGTGCGTTGCCACTGCTGGTTGGTGCCGGTGCCGCAGGACCACTGGGCGAGTGCGGCGCCGTCGGTGGTGAGTTTGTTGAGGACGTCGAGGCATTTGCCACTGTGCCGGGCGACGATGGTGACGTAGCCGGAGCCGGCGTCGCGGAGCTGCCATTGCTGGTTGGTGCCGGTGTTGCAGGTCCACTGCACGACGGCGGCGCCGTCGGTCAGGGACTTGCCGGTGACGTCGGCGCATTTGCCGGTGGCGCGGTTGACGAGTTGGACGTAGCCGCCGCCGGCGTCGCGGAGCTGCCACTGCTGGTTGGCGGCGTTGGTGGCGGTGTTCTGGGTGAGGGCGGCCCCGTCGGTGGAGCCGGCGGGGACCTGGGCGAGTTTGCCGCTGTGGCGCACGGTCAAGGTCTGGTAACCGGTGACCGGCGGGTCCGACGGCGGTGGGCTGACCGGCGGCGTGACCGGGGGGCTGACCGGCGGGGACGGCTCATCGGTGGACGGCGTGCCGGTGCCGACTTCCAGGATGAGCAGCCAGTCGTTGAGGCCGGAGCCGTTGTTGCCCGGGGTGGTGAAGACCTGGGCCCGGTTGGTGTTGGGGTACGTCCCGATGGCGCGGTAGGTGCCGTTCGCGGGGTTGTACCACTTCGCCGACACGGAGCTGATGGTCAGCTTGGTCAGGTCGACGGTGATCGAGCGGGTGCCGGTGCCGGTGGACGGTAGGTACGCCATGACGAGGCGGCCGTCGGTGGTGCGGGCGGCGGTGACGTAGTCGTTGCCGCCCAGGGTCTTGGCGTTGTTGAAGGTGCCGTACCCGGCGGTGACGACCGAATGGTCGAAGTCCGGCACCAGGTTGTGCCAGGGGCGGCCGACCATGACGTTGGCGGCGTGTCCGGCGCTGAAGGCGCCGCGGTCGTCGAGGTGGTTCTTCCAGGGGCGCCCGGCCCGGCCGTATTCAGGGTCGCTGACCGGCCAGATGTCGCGGTTGCCGTAGGCGAAGCCGGTGGCTCCGCTGAGGACGGGCCAGTACTGCTGGGCCCGGATCTGGGCCGGGGACGCCCCGTCGCCTTCGTAGCCGCTCTCCACCATGAAGTACGGCATCATCGGGTTACGCAGGTACGCCTCCTTGCCCATCGCGTACACGTGCCGGGAGCCGCTGCCCTTCTCCGGGTAGTAGGTGTAGACGGTGTTCAGGTTCAGCCAGGTGGCCTGGGAGTAGATGAGTCGCCCCTCGGTCCCGGGCTTGGCGTGGACCATGATCGGGACGGTCGGGTTGACCTCGCGGATACCCGTCCCGACCGCGTCGATCTTCGCGTAGTTGGCGTCGGGGTTGTGGTCGCCGCCGAGTTGGAAGATGACATTCGGGTGCTTGGTGTTCGCCCCGTACCGCCGGCCCACGACCTGCCCGAAGGTGCGGCTCTGCGCCACGGTGTTGTACCCGTACGCCACCCCCCAGCCTTCGTTCTTGTAGCCCAACCACAACAGGGCCATGTTCACCGCCAGCCCACGGGCGGCGGCCTTGGCCACGAAGGTGTCCATCCGGGCCCACCAGCGTTCGTTGAGCGTGGACAGGTGCCCGGGTGTGGTGAACGGCAACTCGCCGTAGCGGTTCTTCTCGTTGAACATCTGCGGGGCCATCACCATCACCCCGGTGAAGCCTTTGGCCTTACGGTTGTCCAGGTACAGATCCCACTCTTCCTGGGTGGCGCTCTGCAACATGAACCAGGCCGTGTCGGCCGCCCAGTAGAACGGCTGATCGTTCGCATCGACGAGGTAGCGGTGGCTGCCGGTGACCTTCAACGGGAACACCGTGGCCGCCGAAGCCGACCCGGCCGACGTCACCACCAGAGCGGCCCCGGTGACCGCCAGGATCGTCGCCGTGAACACCGCCAGCCAGCGCCGCGATGGACGGTTACCAGGACCCATGGACGAGCCTCCTACCTAGAGGTGACGGTGCCGATCTAGAGGTGACGGTGCCGATCTGTTACCGACGCGCACGCGCTG
>DASVVF010001024.1:0-5415 GCA_036386695.1 Catenuloplanes sp.
AGCGGGGGTGCCTGGTCACCGTGTGTCGCGGATGCTGCTGCGGCACGGCCACCAAGCACCCGGACGTCGACTCCGACGCCCAGCTGGCGGCGCTGCGCGAGCGGGTCGGCCCGCACGGCCGGGTGCGGACCAGCGACTGCCTCGGGCCCTGCGACCGCTCCACCGTCGTGGTCGTCGCCCCCACCCCCACGGCGCGACGCCACGGTGCCCGTCCGGCGTGGCTGGGGTTCGTCCTGACCGACGAGGCCATCGCCGACATCGGCCGGTGGGTCACCACCGGCGGGCCCGGAGTCGCCACCATGCCGGCCGCGCTGACCCTGCACACCATCGCCCCGCTGCGGCAACCGCCGACGGCGGGGCGCACCGGCGCCGCCCCGCCGCGCCGCGCCCGGTAGCCCGCCGGCGGCTCACCCCGGCGGCAGCAGGAGATCCGTCAGCACCGGCAGGTGGTCGCTGGCACGGCGGGCCACCGGTGTGTCGACCACCGCACAGTGCGACACGACGATCCGGGGGTCGACGAACACCGCGTCGATGCGCGCCCGGGCAGCCGTGGCGGGAAAGGTCGGCCCGGCCAGCGCTCCGGCGTCGGTCAGGCCGTCGGCGACGATCCCCCAGGACGCGCCGCCGGGCTCCTCGTTGAGGTCCGCCCCGGCGATCAGCACCGGCTCGACCCGGGCCATCGCGTCCTTCCACACCCGGGCCTGACCGGGTCGCTCCACCGGGTCGGTGGCCAGGTGGGAACCGGTCACCACGAAACGGGCGCGGTCCACCGAGCCGGAGGCGAAGACCGCACCGCGCAGGTGCCGGCCCGGGGTCAACGGGTACCGCAGGCACCAGGTGTCGTGCACCCGCACCCGCAGGCTGGTCAGCAGCAGATTGCCCAGCGCGGGCAATCCTCCGGCGGCCACCACCAGGCCGAACGAGTCGGCCAGGGCGGCACACCGGTGCCGCCAGGCGAAACGGCGTGGCGCCTCCTGGACGATCACCACGTCCGGTTCCACTTCCCGGACCACCGCCGCCAACGCCCGGGTGTCGTCGCGCTGGCCGTGCACGTTGTACGTCAGCACCCGCAACCGTACCGACACCGTCGGAGACTCCGTCAGATCCGGCGGGCCAGGTCGGCGGCCCCCACCATCCCGGCGGCGTTGCCGGTCTCCGCCGGCTTGAGCTCGGCGACCGGAAGCCGGCCGCGCTGCCCCAACGCCTCCAGGTACGAGCGGCGGGTGGGGCCGAGCAGCAGTTCGCCGGCCTCGATGACCCCGCCGCCGATGACCACCACCTGCGGATCGAGGATCTGCACCAGATCGGCCGCGGCGATGCCCAGCCAGTAGCCAATCTGCCCGAACGCCTCCCGCGACACCGGGTCGCCCTGGTGCGCCGCCGCCGTCACCATCGGACCGGTGATCGACTTCGGGTCACCGGCGGCCATCGTCAACAGGATGCCCGCCTGGGTGGGGTCCTGCCGGGCACCGGCCCGGGCGAACCGGACCAGCGCGCTGCCGCTGGCGTACTGCTCCAGGCAGCCGAGCCGCCCGCAACCGCACGGGTGGCCGTCCGGCACGGCCAGCATGTGGCCCAGTTCGGCGGCGATGCCATGGGTGCCGCGGATCAGGTTGCCGCCCATCACGATGCCGCCGCCGATGCCGGTGCCGACCGTGAAAATCGCCATCGAGTCGTCGGCGTCGCGGGCCGCGCCGAAGCGGAACTCCGCCCACGCCGCCACGTTGGCGTCGTTCTCCACCACCACCGGCAGGTGCACCGCCGCGCTGACATAGTCACGCAGCGGCTCGTCGCGCCACGCCAGGTTCGGTGCGAACAGCACCATGGAGCCGGCGGCGTCGATCCAGCCGGCCGCGCCGATCCCCACCGCCTTCGCCGGGTACGCCGCCGCGAGCTCGGCGACCACGTCGATGATCACGTCACGGGTTCCGGCCACATCGTCGGCCGGCGTGTCCCGACGGGTGCTCGCCACCACGTTGCCGTCCGGGTCCACGACCCCGCCGGCCACCTTGGTGCCGCCGATGTCCACCCCGATGGTCAGCGTCACCGCTGTCCTCCCCATCCCTGAGCTGGTCGCGCCCTGCCGGTCCCCGCCCTGCCTGTCTCCGCCGCGCGTCCGTCGCCGCCCTGCCGGTCCCCGCCGGGGCGGCGGTTCAGGCGTCGGTGTCGGTCCCGGACGCGTCCTCGCGGGCGGTGCCTGCCTTATCCGCACCAGACTTGTTCGCAGCCGGCTTCTTCGCCCCAGCCTTGCCCGAAGCGACCTTCCGGCTGCCCGCCTTCTTGGCCGTCGCCTTCTTGGCCGTCGTCTTCCCGGCCGTCGCGCTCCCGGCCGTCGCGCCGTCCGTGGTGGGGCCGTCCACGGCGTCGATGTCGATGTCGATGTCGATGGTCGCACCGGCCACCACCGCGTCACCACCCGCCGCGTCGGCGCGACCCGCGTCCGGTTCGGCGCGCCGGACCGCCTTCTTCGCCATCGGCGACGGTGTGGGCGGTCCGCCCGGGGCGGCGGGGGCAACCGGTCGGTCCTCGCGCGGACCGGCGGTCGCCGCCGCCCACACGTCCGCACCGGCCGACAGCCAGCCAGCCGAGCCGGGACGGGAGACGCGGTCCGTTCCGGCGGCCGCCCAGGTGCCGGTGCCCCCGGCAGTTGCCGGGGTCCCGGTGCGGCCGCCGGGTCCGGAACTTCGGGGCGGCGTCGGCGACGCGGTGGAGGCAGCGGGTGCCGGGCCGCCGACGGTAGTTGTGTCCGGCGCGGCGGCACCCGCGCCGGCCGCGGCAGGTGGGCCCGCCGAGGGGGCGCGGGTCGCCGCCCGCCAGACACCCTCATCGCTGGACCGGGTGCCGCCCGGACGCTCCGGCTGGCCGGCGGACCATGAGCGGCTCCCGGCCGTACCGGAGTCCCCGGCCGTACCGGAGTCCCCGGCGCAACGGGAGTCGGCGGCATGACGCGAGTCCCCAGCATGACCAGAGTCCGCCCGGCCGGTGGCATCCCGGCTGTCACGCCCGCCCGGGGCGCCGCTGGCCTCCGACAGTGAGCGCAGCAGGCTGGCGATGCCGGCGGCGAAGTCCCCGGCGCCGGTGGCCAGCCGTTCGGCGACCTCCGGGCTGGGGTCACGCAGGACCGTGATCACCCGGCAGACCGGGCACACGCAGCATTCCGGGGTGCCGGTGGCCCAGGAGTGCGGGGCGCCCGCCGGACCCCCTCCGGTCGGACCGCCGCCCGCCGGACCAGCGCTGGCGCCGGCGCCCGGGGTGGTCGGGGTGGTCGGGGCGGTCGGGGCGGTCGGGGTCGGATCCGGCCGGGCGGCGCGACCGGCCCAGGATCCCGCCGCGGCGTGGCCGACGGCACCGAGCACGGCGTCGCCCAGCGCGCCGAAGCCGCCGGCCCGGGTGTCCCGCCCAGCCGCGCGTGCCGTCTGTGACGCGACGGCGAGAACCGTGGCGACGAGGCGCTCGGCCTCGTTCCGTGCCGATCCGTGGTTCGCCTCGCGCATGGTCGTCCTCCTCAGTGCCGAACGCCTACGACTATGCCGTTTCCAGGGTTTCCACCCGGCGCTTGAGCTGCTTCAGCGCCGTATCCATGATCATTTTCTCGGCCTTGCGGCGGAACATGCCCAGCATCGCGACACTGAGTTCCACCTCCAGGGTGTACGTCACGGTGGTCGTGCCGTCGCCGTTGTCGGCCAGGTCGTACGAGCCGTTCTGCACCCGCTGCATCTTGGACGGGGCGACGAGGTGCCACTCGATCCGGGAGATGTCCTCGGCGTACTCGTAGACCAGGGTGTAGTCGTCGGCCAGCACGCCCGCGTCGATCACGAAGCGCACCTGGCTGGCGTAGCCGTCCTCGTACTCCTCCAGCACCTCGACCTGTTTCATCGCCTCCGCCCACTGCGGATAACGGGCAAAGTCGCAGATCACCGCGGCCACCCGGGCGACGGGTCCGGACACGACGATCGACTGGGTAGAGGAGTCCGCCATGCTGGGCAGGCTACCCGTGACCGGCCACCGGCCGGTACGCGGCTCACCAGGCGACACCGGCCAGCGGTGCGGGTCGGTCCCCCGGCGGCCCCAACCGGCGGGTACGTTGCCTAGGAGCCGTGGGTGGCCGCACCCGCGACCGGGTGCGTCGGCACCGCCGGCGCGGCAGGGTACGAGGGGGTACGGGGTGCGCGAGTTCTCGGTTCCGCCGGTGGCGATGGTCGGCGACACGGCGAATCTGTCCGACCCGGTGTGGGAGAACGCCGCGGCGGCGCCGACCACCGTGCAGTTCGTCGAGCGTCGGGGTGCGGCGCGGCGGGAGATCACCTGCGCCGGCTTCCGCGACGAGGTGGTGGCCGTGGCCCGGGGTCTGGTGGCCGCCGGTGTCGAGCCGGGCGCCCGGGTCGGGCTGATGAGCCGCACCCGCTACGAGTGGACCCTGCTCGACTACGCGATCTGGTCGGTCGGCGCGGTCACCGTGCCGATCTACGAGACGTCCAGTGCCGAACAGCTGTCGTGGATCCTGTCCGACTCCGGCGCGGTGGCGTGCTTCGTGGAGACCAACGCCCACGCGATGCTGCTGACCAGCGTCCGGGCCGGGCTCCCGGCGCTGCGGCAGGTGTGGCAGATCGAGTTGGACGACCTTGACCACCTCCGGACGGCCGGCGCCGCGGTGGACCCGGCCGAGATCGACGTACGCCGCCGGGCCAGCACCGCCGACGACCTGGCCACGATCATCTACACCAGTGGGACGACCGGCCGGCCCAAGGGCTGCATGCTGACCCACCGCAACATCCGGGCCGACATCACCAACGCCGTACCGGTGCTGCCCAACCTGTTCTCCCCGGGCGCCTCGACATTGTTGTTCCTGCCGCTGGCGCACGCGTTCGCCCGGCTGATCCAGGTGGGTGTGGTGCAGGCCCGCGCGACGATGGCCTACACCGCGGACACCCGCGAGCTGCTACCCGACCTGCAGGCCGTCCAGCCGACCTTCGTGCTCTCCGTACCCCGGGTCTTCGAGAAGGTCTACAACGGCGCCCAGCAGAAGGCGGCCGCCGCCGGCCGCAGCGCCATCTTCGCCCGCGCCGACCAGGTCGCGGTCGCGTACAGCGAGGCCCTCGACCGGCCGGGCGGCCCCGGCCTGGCGCTGCGGGCCCAGCATGCCTTCTTCGACCGCCTCGTCTACGCCAAGCTGCGCGCCACGCTCGGTGGCCGGTGCCGGCAGGCGATCTCCGGCGGAGCCCCGCTCGGGGCCCGGCTCAGCCACTTCTTCCGCGGCGTCGGCGTCACCATCTACGAGGGGTACGGGCTGACGGAGACCTCGCCGGCGGCGGCCGCGAACGTCCCCGGCGCCATCCGGATCGGCACCGTGGGTCGGCCGTTGCCGGGGGTCGCCGTGCGCACCGCCGACGACGGCGAGATCCTGATCAGCGGTGC
>DASVVF010001025.1:0-3758 GCA_036386695.1 Catenuloplanes sp.
CGACGGCCCACCCGCACGGATCTTCGCCGAGCACGGTGCCGACCTCGCCGCCCGCGGGGTCTGGGTGCCGGGCCACCGGGTCCCTGCGCGGCCCGCCGCCACGGCGCCCGGGCCCGCCCTGCTGCACGCCAGACAGGTCAGCGTGCGCGGCCGGTTGGGCCCGACCGACCTGCGGGTGCACGCCGGAGAGGCGCTCGCCGTGGTCGGCGCCAACGGCGCCGGCAAGTCGACCCTGGCGCTGCTGCTCGGCGGCCTGCTGCCGCCCGACGCCGGTCGGGTCGAGGCCAGCACGGCGCTCGCCGGCGACCTGGCCGGCACCGCCCCGCACCGGTGGCGGGCCGCCCGGCTCAGCACCCGGATCGGGTCGGTGTTCCAGAACCCGGAGCACCAGTTCGTCACCGCCCGGGTCGCCGACGAGTTGGCGCTGGGACCCCGGCGGGTCGGGCGACCCGAGGCAGGGATCCAGCGCACCGTGGCGGACCTGCTGAGCCGGTTGCGACTCGACGCGTTGGCCGGCGCCAACCCGTACACCCTCTCCGGCGGTGAGGCGCGGCGCCTCAGCGTGGCCACCGCCCTGGCCACCGCACCCCGCCTGCTCGTGCTCGACGAACCCACCTTCGGCCAGGACCGGCGCACCTGGATCGAGCTGCTGGACCTGCTGGCCGGCCTGCGCGACACCGGCCACGGGGTCCTCGCCGTGACCCACGACGCCGACTTCGTCACCGCGCTCGCCGACCGGCGGACCCGGCTGGAGCCGGCGTCGTGACCGGCGCCGCGCCGCTCGCCCGGCGCAACCCGGTCGCCAAACTGGCCGCCGGGCTGCTGTTCTCCCTACCCCTGGTGATCACCCTGGACCCGCTGACCCCCGCCCTGGCCATCGGCGTCGAACTCGCGGTGCTGCCACTGTTCGGGGTGCGCTACGCCGCGCTGCTGCGCAGCGCCTGGCCGCTGCTGGTCGGCATGCTGGGCATCGCGGTCACCCTGGTGCTCTTCGCCGCCGAGCGCACCGGTCCGCCGGTGGCCACCCTCGGGCCGATCGTGGTGACCACCGGAGTGCTGCTCACCGCGCTCGGGTTGGCGCTGCGGATGCTCGCGATCGCCCTGCCCGGGATCATCGTGTTCGCCACCACCGACCCGACCGACCTGGCCGACGCGCTGATCCAGAACGTCCGGGCACCGGCCCGGTTCGCGATCGGGGCGCTGGCGGCGTTCCGGCTGGTGCCGCTGCTCGGCCAGGAATGGCAGATGCTCACGCTGGCCCGGCGGGCCCGGGGCATCGACGCCGGCCGCAACCCGGTGGCCCGCCTGCGGCTGTTCGCCGCCACCGGCTTCGCGCTGCTGGTCGGCGCCATCCGGCGGGGCACCCGGCTGGCGGTGGCCATGGACGCCCGCGGCTTCGACTCCGGGGTGCCCCGCACCGCCGCCCGCCGTCAGCACTTCGGCGCCGCCGACACGGCGCTCGTGGTGGGCGCGTTCGCGGTGGCCGTGCTGGCGCTGACCGTCAGCATCCTGCTCGGCACGTTCCGCCCGCTGCTGACCTGAGGAAACCGCGCTCGCCCCGGGGCGGGCGCGCCGAGCTGGGTGCCCGATGGTGATGGCACGATGGTGGCCATGCTGGTCGCCCGCCAAGGTGGTGCACATCGAGACCCGCCTGGGTGCCGGGTGAGCCCATCCCGCCTGGTGATGTGGGACATCGACCGAACCCTGCTGTACGGCGGCGGGGTCGCCGTGCGGGCCTGGGCCACCGCCTTCACCGCGGTGACCGGGCTGCCCTGGGAGTTCACGATGGCGCCCGCCGGACGCACCGACCGCGACCTCGCCGCGGAGGTCTTCGGTCACCACGGCATCGCCGACGCCGGCCCGTACCTGGACCGGTTCTTCCGGCGCTACGCCGCCGAGGTCGCCGCGCGACGGCACCTCTTCGCCGAGCATGGCCGGCTGCTACCCGGCGTGCCGGAGGTGCTCGCCGCCCTGGCCGCCCGACCTCAGGTCGTGCAGACCCTGGTGACCGGCAACATCGCCCCGGTCGCGTCGGACAAACTGGCCGCCTTCGGCCTGGGCTGGGCGTTCGACGCCGACATCGGCGGGTACGGCACCGACGACACCGTCCGGGCGACCCTGGTGCGGCGCAGCCGCGAACGGGCCGAGCGCCGCTACGGCCACCGGTTCGACGTGGTGGTCATCGGCGACACCGTGCACGACATCACCGCGGCGCTGGCCAACGATGTCACCGCGGTGGGGGTGGCCACCGGCGGGACGGACGCCGCCACGCTGCGCGCCGCCGGCGCGCACACGGTTTTCGTGGATCTGTCCGATGTGGACACCGTGGTCCGGGTCCTCGCCGGCTGACGCCGCGTCGCCGGTCGGGCGGCGGGTTCCACCCTGGGGCGGCCGGGTGGCCCGCGGCGCTACACCGGGGCGACCGGGTTGGGCAACGCGCCGCCGAAGCGCCGGTCCCGCTGGGCGTACAACTCGCAGGCGTACCACAGATGCCGGCGGTCGAAGTCCGGCCAGAGCGTGTCCAAGAAGATCAGCTCGGCGTACGCCGACTGCCACAACATGAAGTTGGACGTACGCTGCTCGCCCGACGGGCGCAGAAACAGGTCCACCTCCGGCACCTCGGGGTGGTACAGGTACCGCGCGAACAGCTTCTCGTTGATTTTGCCGGGGTCCAGCCGGCCGGCGGCGACGTCCCGCGCGATCGCGGCCGCCGCGTCGGCGATCTCCGCCTGGCCGCCGTAGTTGACGCAGAACTGCAGCGTCAACGTGGAATTGTCCCTGGACATCTCCTCGGCGGTGGTGAGCTCGGAGATCACGCTCTTCCACAGCCGACCCGAACGCCCCGACCAGACCACCCGCACCCCCAGGTCGATCAACTGGTCGCGGCGGCGGCGGATGACGTCGCGGTTGAAGCCCATCAGGAACCGCACCTCGTCCGGCGAGCGCTTCCAGTTCTCGGTGGAGAACGCGTACGCCGACAGGTACGGGATGCCGAGCTCGATCGCCCCCTCGACGGCGTCGAACAGGGAGTACTCCCCCTGTTCATGCCCCCGGGTGCGGGGCAGCCCCCGGTCCTTGGCCCATCGACCGTTGCCGTCCATCACCATCGCCACGTGCCGCGGCAGGCTCTGGCTGGGCAGTGCCGGCGGTCGCGCCCCGGACGGGTGCGGCGTCGGTGGGCTCGGCACACGCCGCGAGGAGCCGGCCAATCTCATTCTTCACCCTTCGGTCGCTGCGGTGGAGCCGCCGGACCTACCGCGCGCGGGTGCTCGCTGCGGTCGACCAGCGGCAGGGAGCGTAACCCGCGCTCCAGATGCCATTGCAGATGTGCCGCCACCAGACCACTGCACTCCCGCCGGGTGGCCGCCGACGTCGCGTCGGCCACCTGCCAGTCCCCGGTGGTCAGGGCGGTCATCAGGTCCAGGGTGGCCGGGGCCGGGTGGGCCGCGCCGGGCGGCCGGCAGTCGGGGCAGACGCTGCCCCCGGCCGGCACCGAGAACGCCCCGTGCCGCCCCGCCGTGCCACAGACCGCGCAACCGCTCAACGCCGGCGCCCAGCCGGCCAACGACATCCCGCGCAGCAGGTACGCGTCCAGGACCAGGGTGCCGGCGTGCTCGCCGAGCGCCAGCGCCCGCAACGCCCCCAGGGTCAGCTGGAACATCCGCAGCGACGGTTCCCGCTCCACCGGGGTCAGCCGCTCGGCGGTCTCCGCGATCGCGCTGGCGGTGGTGTAGCGCGGGTAGTCGCCGAGGAACCGC
>DASVVF010001026.1:0-8731 GCA_036386695.1 Catenuloplanes sp.
GGTAGAACCACGCCTTAGCGGTCCGGTCGTAGCTCCAGGTCTCGTCCTGCTCACCGGGGAACACCATGCCCTGGCGGCGGTCCGTCGGCTCGGTGTCGGACCAGACGAACCAGTCCCGGTACGGCGAGTCGACCGACTTGCGGGCGGAGACGAACCACGGGTGCTCGTCGGAGGTGTGGTTGACGACCAGGTCGATGATCACCCGGATACCCCGGTTGTCCGCCTGGTGCAGCAGTTCGGCGAAGTCGCCGAGGGTGCCGAAGCGCGGGTCGATGTTGTAGAAGTCGGTGGCGTCGTAGCCGTCGTCCCGGTTCGGCGACGGGTGGATGGGGTGCAGCCACAGGCACGTGATGCCGAGGCGGGCGAGGTAGTCCAGCCGCCCGATCAGGCCCTGGATGTCACCGCAGCCGTCGCCGTTGCTGTCCGCGTAGGTATCGATGTCCAGGCAGTAGACGACCGCCTCCTTGTACCACCGTTCGCTCATGCCCTTGCGGTGTATCCGTTCGGGCACCTTCTGAAACGGGGTCGGGCGCGTCGCGGGGCGCGTGGCGAACCTGAACAGCCCTCGGATCTGACATCATCTGTCCGGTAATAACGGGCAAGAGCGGGCGCCGTCGTGATTTCTCCCCAGACCGGGACAGCCCGCCTGAAGGACAGGAAGTCATGGCGACCATCTACGACGTCGCGCGTCGCGCGGAAGTGTCTCCTGCCACGGTGTCCCGAGTGGTCAACAACCACCCCAACGTCGATCCCGGGCTGGCCGAGCGGGTCCGCCAGGCCATGCGGGAACTGGAATACCGGCCCAACGCGGTGGCCCGCAACCTGCGTCGCAGCCGCACCTCGCTGTGGGCGGTGATCATCGCGGACATCAGCAACCCGTTCTTCACCTCCCTCGTCCGCGGCATCGAGGACGTGGCCCAGCCGGAGGGCTTCTCCGTGGTGCTGTGCAACACCGACGAGGACCCGGCCAAGGAGGGCCAGTACGTCAACGCGGCCCTGACCGAGCAGGTGGCCGGTGTGATCATTTCGCCGGCCGACGGGGCGCTGCACGTCAACCGGCTGGCCGACGCCCGGGTGCCGGTCGTGGTGATCGACCGGATGCTGTCCGAGGCTCCGGTGGACACCGTGCTGGTGGACAACGAACACGGTGCCGCCACGGCCACCGGGCACCTGATCGAGTCGGGGTACCGGCGGATCGCCTGCATCACCGGCCCAGCCGGGTCGTACACGGCGCGGCAACGGCTGGCCGGGTACCGGCGGGCGCTGGCGGCGCACGGGCTGCCGTACGACGAGGCCCTGGTCCGGCACGGCGACTACCGCGAGCACGGCGGCTACCAGGGGCTGGCGTCGCTGCTGAGCCTTGAGCCCCGACCGGACGCCGTCTTCACGGCGAACAACATGACCACGGTCGGCGCCGTCGACTGCGCGACCGAAGCGGGGCTGACCATGCCGGAGCAGCTCGGTATCGTCGGCTTCGACGAACTGCCGTGGGGACACCTGATCCGCCCGGGGTTACCCACGGTGGTTCAGCCGACGTACAAGCTGGGTCGCACCGCCGGCGACCTGCTGACCGCGCGGATCGCCGCACCCACCCGCCCGGTGTCGACCGTCACCCTGGCCACCCGACTGCAGGTCCCGGCCCGGACGGTGCCGCAGCACTGAACGCGGCCGGCCGCGCCGTGGTATCCGACGTGTCAGGCTCGCCATGCCGGGTAACCGATGACCGGCTCCGACGTCGAGAGGATCACGATGGCCGTCCCCACCGGGTCGCACCTGCTCGCCGCCGAACCGGCGCCGACCAACCTCGGCGGCCTGAGCGGCTGGGTCGCCTCGGTCATCGACAGCCTCGGCGAGGTCGGCGTCGGCCTGCTGGTCGCCCTGGAGAACCTGATCCCGCCGATCCCGAGCGAGATCGTCCTCGCCCTCGGCGGGTACCTGGCCGGCCAGGGGCGGGTCAACGTGTTCCTGGTCGTGCTCGCGGCGACCGCCGGCTCGGTGGTGGGCGCCCTGATGCTGTACTGGCTCGGCGCGGCGGTCGGCGAGGAGCGGCTGCGCCGCTGGCTCGACCGGATCCCCCTGGTCGACGCCGGCGACCTGGCCAAGGCCGACCGGTGGTTCGAACGGCACGCCCGCAGCGCGGTGCTGTTCGGCCGGATGGCGCCGGTGGTCCGCAGCCTGATCTCGATCCCGGCCGGCGCCAACCGCATGCCGTTGGGCCAGTTCACCACCTTGACCGCACTGGGCAGCGGGGTGTGGAACGGGCTGTTCGTCGGGGCCGGCTACGCGCTCGGGACCCGCTGGCAGCAGGTGGAGCAGTACAGCAGTTGGCTGAACTACGCGGTCATCGCGTTCTTCGCCATCATGATCACCAGTTGGGTGGTCAAGAAGCTGCGCCGGCGCCGCCGGTCGGCCGGCCCGGCCGACGACGGCGAGGCCGACCGCCAGCCCGTCCACCGCGGGCCCGGCGCCCGCCACTGACCTGCCGCCCGCCACTGGCCTCCCGCCCGCCACTGGCCTGCCGCCCGCCACTGACCTGCCGCCCGGGCTCGGCTGCCGGTGCCGCGGCCACCGGGGTGGCCCCACGCCCGGGCAGTCGCGGTCCGAACACCACCTGCTCCAGCGTGCTGAACACGGTCGTGGTGATCAGGTAGAGAACGACGGCCAGCGGCACCACCGGCAGCGCCAGCAACGCCGCGTACGGCAGCAGGGGCAGCAGCCGCCCCATCGCGGCCATCGCCTCCCCGCCCGGCGAACCGGCGGGCACCGGGGGCTGGGCCGCTGCCGCCGCCCGCATCCGCCGCGACGTCCACCAGGCGATCACCGTGGAGAGCACCAGCAGGACGCCGAACACCGGCAGCGCGGTCCCGGCGAACCCGTGGGTCAGCTGGTGGCCGAGCGGGACGCCGAACAGTTCCCCGGCCAGGATGTCGCTCGGCCGGCCGTCGAGGCTGCGGCTGCTGAACAGCTGGTACAGCACGAACAGGAAGGGCATCTGCAGCAGGGTCGGCAGGCAGCCGCCGAGCGGGCGGATCCCCCGGGCGGACAGTTCGGCGGCCAGGCGGGCGCGGTCGTCGCGGTACCGACGCTGCAGTTCGGCGATTTCACCGGCGCGTTCGGTGCGCCCGCGCTGGCCGCGGAACCGCAGATAGGTCAGGGGCAGGAGGAGAAGTCGGAGCCCGATGGTGAACAGGACAACCGCGACGGCCATGGCGCTGGCGCCGGCGAGCGGGGCGACGGCCGCGGCGATCGCGGCGACAACGGGGGCGGCGACGCCGACAGCGGCGTCCAGTGGTGCGAAGGCGAGCATGGGATTGACCCCTCGGCTGGTATCCGGCGGATTGCAGGCACGGAGACCGGCTGCGTGGCGCGGCGAAGACAGTTACGCGGCGTTACGCGGCCGGCAGGGCCAGGCCGGGCGCTCGCGGGCGGGGACGCCCCTTGGCGTCGGGGTCGTAGAGCCGGGGCAGTCGGGCGCCCCGGATGCGCTGCCGGACCGCGGTGGCCATCCGGGCGGCACCACTGGCCGGCCGCATCCAGCCGGCCAGCCGCGCGGCCACCAGACCGGAAACCGCGACCACCGCACCGGCCAGGACCGCACCGGCCAGCAGCTCCGCCGGGTTGACCGGGAACGACATCAGGACGGTGTACGCCCACAGCCCCCACATCATCACCACGGTCCCCGGCACCCGACCCACAGTAGGGTCGCGGCGCAACACCGTTTCCCGATCGGGCCGCTCGGGTACTGCACCGGCGGTTCCGATGGGCCACCCGCGCCGTTTCCGGCGGCCGGTTTGTCGATGCGCCCCCGGTGCAGAGGTTGGGCCCGGTGCGGAGGTTGGGGAGGTGGGCCCGTGACGGTGACGTCGGTGTCCGACGAGGTGGCCCAGCAGGCCGACGAGTCGGGTCTGTTGACCATCGGGGTGGAAGAGGAGTATCTGCTCGTCGACGGCCAGGAGCCGCACGCGGTGCCGGCCGTCGAGGAGGTTTTCGACCAGCTCCCCGGGCAGCTGCGCGAGCAGGTGCAGCACGAGTATCTACGGACCCAGATCGAGGTCGCCAGCGCGCCCGGGTTGGACCTGCGCGACCTGTGGGGATCCCTGCGGCAGCTGCGCACGGAGCTGTCCTGCGCCGCGGAGCGCGCCGGGGTGCGCCTGGTCGCCGTCGGCGCCAGCCCGATCGCCGGCGGCGACGCCGATGTGTCCGACAAGCCGCGCTACCACCGGATGGCGGAACGCTTCGGGCGGTTGTCACCCGGACAGGGCTCGAACGGAATGCACATCCATGTCGGCATCGCCGACCCGGAGCTCGGCGTGCAGGTGCTCAACCACCTGCGCCCGTGGCTGCCGGTGTTGCAGGCGGCCACCGCGAACTCACCGTTCTGCGACGGCGTCGACACCCGCTACGCCAGCTGGCGCACGATCATGTGGGAGCGCTGGCCGACGGTCGGACCCGCGCCGTTCCTGGAGTCGGCCGAGCACTACCGCACGTTGCTGGAGGACCTGATCACGTCCGGGACGATGCTGGACGAGGGGATGCTCTACTGGTACGCCCGGTTGTCGGCGAACTACCCCACGGTGGAGATCCGCATCGGTGACGTGTGCCCGACCCTGGATGACACCATGCTGGTGGCGGCGTTGGCCCGGGCGTTGGCCGCGACGGTGCTGCGCGACGTGCGGGCCGGCGTACCGGCGCCCCGGCCGGAGGGGGCCCTGCTGTCGGCGGCCCACTGGCGGGCCGCCCGCGACGGCCTGGAGGGTTCCGGCCTCGACCTGGGCACCCGTCAGCTGCGGCCGGCGTGGCATCTGCTGCGGCGACTGTTCGACCACGTCCGCCCGGAGCTGGAACGCCACGGCGACCTGGAGATCGCCACCGTGCTGCTGGGCCGGCTGCGGGCCCGGGGCACCGGGGCCGCCCGGCAACGCGCGGTGCACGCGCAGCGCGGCGACCTGCGCGCCGTCGTCGACTACCTCGCCGAGCAGACCCGCGCGCACGCCGGGTAGTGATCCGGGGCCCGGTCCGGGGTTGAATGGACCGGTGCGACTGGTCATCATCGGCGGCGACGCCGCGGGAATGTCGGCGGCGTGTCAGGCCCGTAAGCGCCGGGGGCCGGACACCCTGGAGTTCGTGGCGTTCGAGCGGGGGCACTTCACCTCGTACTCGGCCTGCGGCATCCCGTACTGGATCGGCGGGGTGATCGAGGACCGGGACACGTTGATCGCCCGCTCCCCGCAGGTTCTGCGGGAGGCGTACTCGCTGGATGTCCGCACCCGCCACGAGGTGGTGGGGATCGACCTGGACCGGCGCGAGGTGGTGGCCCGGGACCTCGCCGGCGGCGGCGAGGTACGCACCGGCTTCGACGAGCTGGTGTACGCGGCCGGGGCCGTCCCGGTGCAGCCGGAATGGGCCCGGGTCGACGCCGGCGGGGTCTTCGGCGTGCAGACCCTCGACGACGGCACGGACCTGCGCGCCTGGCTCGACGGTGATCCGCGCCCCCGGCGCGCCGTGGTGGTCGGTGGCGGCTACATCGGGGTCGAGATGGCCGAGGCGCTGGTCCGGCGCGGCCTGACCGTCACCCTGGTGGAGCGCTCCGCCGAACCGATGTCGACGGTCGACCCCGACATGGGCGCGCTGGTCCGCGAGGCGATGTGCGGGCTCGGTATCGAGGTGCGCAGCGGGGTCTCGGTCAGCGGGCTGGAGACCGCCCACGGCCGGGTGTCCGCGGTGGTCACCGACGACGGCGTGCTGCCGACCGACGTCGTGGTGCTGGGTCTGGGGGTACGCCCGAACACCGGGCTGGCGGCGGACTCCGGCATCCCGCTGGGGGTCACCGGCGGCCTGCGGACGGACCTGCGGATGCGGGTGGTCGGGCCGGGTGGCCACGTCGACGGTGTCTGGGCGGCCGGCGACTGTACCCAGACCACCCACCTGGTCAGCGGCCAGCCGGTGCACGTCCCGCTGGGCACGCACGCCAACAAGCAGGGTCGGGTCGCCGGGATCAACCTGGGCGGCGGCTACGCGACCTTCCCCGGGGTGGTGGGCACCGCGGTCACCAAGGTGTGCGACCTGGAGGTCGCCCGGACCGGGTTGCGGGAGCGGGATGCCACGGCGGCCGGGTACGAGTACGTCACCGCCACCGTCGAGTCGACGAACCGGGCCGGGTACTTTCCCGGCGCCCGGCCGATGACGGTGAAACTGATCGCCGAGCGGGGCACCGGGTTGCTGCTGGGCGGGCAGATCGTCGGCCGCGACGAAGCGGCGAAACGGGTCGACGCCCTCGCGGTGGCGCTGTGGAACCGGATGACGGTGGAGGAGATGACGGCGCTGGACCTGGGTTACGCGCCGCCGTACGCCCCGGTCTGGGATCCGGTGCTGATCGCCGCCCGCAAGGCCGCCGAGGCGTTGTGACCCCGGCTGCCCACGGCCGGACGCGACCGGCCGTGGGCAGCGCTCAGGCCTACGGCAGCGGGCCCCGCGACTGCCACGGGATCCAGCCCACCTTGCTGTTCCAGGACAGCTGCTCAAGGTCGCCCGAGGCACCCTCGGAGAGCAGGTCCAGCCCCTTCTCCGCGCCGAGCGACCAGCCCACGACCGCCGGAACGGTCCGCGACCGGCCGCCCAGGTTCCCTAGGACCGACCACCGGCCGTTGTCGAAGAACTTGTGCAGCAGCTGGCCCCGCGCGTTGAGCGCGAACACATCCAGGCGGCCCGGGACGAAGGAGCCCACCGTCGGCGCCGAGGCCATGGCCTCGCCGGCGTAGCACTCACGTGATTCCCAGCGACCGCTCCAGGACTTGCGGCAGAGCTGGTTGTCGGCGTCGCGGTAGAAGACGTCCAGCCGGTTGACGCCCCACGCGGCGATGGTCGGCGCGGAGGTGAGGCCCAGGTTCAGGCCCGGGCCGCCGGTGTCCAGGTGGTTCCAGGAGCTCCAGCCGCCGTTGGCCGACCACGTCTTGTGGACCAGCTGGTTCGGGAGCATCCCGGCGGTCATCCCGCCCGACCGCACCCAGCCCCGCGCCACGATGTCCAACCGGCCGGGACCCCAGGACGCCACGGCGGGAGCCGACGTGAGTTCGCCGCCCAGGTCCGACCAGACCGACCAACTGCCGTTGGCGAAGAACCGGTGGAACAGCGAGTTGTTGCTGCCGGCGCGCACGAACACGTCCATGCGTCCCGGCTCGAAGGAGGCAACCGCCGGAGCCGACGTGATCCACCCGCCGAGGTCCTGCCAGTCCGACCACTTGCCGTTGACGTAGGTCTTCTGCACCAGGGTGTTGTTGCGACTGCGGGCGAACAGGTCCCGCCGGTCCGGCGTCATCGCGACCATCGACATGGCTGTGGCGTCAGCGGCGTCCGCGCCCTCCCGCGAGGTCCACGAGGAGACCCAGGCGCTGACGTCGTCCACCCGGGCGTCGGTGGCGCGGCTGCGGCCTTCCGCCTCGCCCAGGCACCCCTGCTGGGTCGACGACGCGTGGATCGCCAGCAGTTCCACCCGACCGCCCTGCTCGCGCAGGGTCGGTCCGCCGGCGTCGCCCTTGCAGATGCTGGCGGTTGCCGGGTTGCCGGACATGGTCAGTGTCGTGGCGTTGACCTCATCGACGTGGAAGGTGGCGGCGTGCGGGTTGTCCGGCACCCATTCGGTGGCCGTCCGGCCGTACCCGGCCGCCCGCACCACCTCACCGACGACCGGCTCGCTCCGGGCGAACTGCACCGGCGCGACCGGCACGTCGCGGTCCAGTCGGACCAGCGCGAGGTTGCGATCGGCGTGCGGTACGACATAGAGGACAGCGCGCGACTCGCGTCCGATCGTCGCCCGGATGACACGGCCCGGTACGCCTGTGGCGACGGGCTTGTCACCCTCCGCGAGGCAGCTCTTGGCGGTGAGTACCCAGTTCAGCTGCACCAGGGCGCCGCTACAGGCGCGGGCGGTCGGGTCCTCGCCGATGTTGAGCTTGGCGAGGAACTGGTACGAGCCCTGCTGGATCGGGCTGCCGCCGGCGATGGCCTGGGCGGGCGCCGGCGCCACGAAGCCGCCACCGATGGTGGCCGCCAGCAGCGCGGCCGACACGAGTCGGCGGTGCCGGCCCGGTCCGGGTGATGTTCCGCTGGAACGGCCAGCAGGTTGGCCCGTGAACGTCACTTGTTCCCCCGTGGCGATGAGATTGATCGGGCGGATCGGCCCGGCGAGCGCTGAACTTACAGCGGAGCCGCCCGGCACGCAGCCCGTATCCCAGGTGATCGGGAACACGTTCGCCGAATCGATGGGTGCCTGTTCCGGGCCGGTTACCAGGGGTTGACGGGTCCCGGCGGCGCTGCGGCGACCGATGGTGCCGGCAGTCCGGTCGCGGATCAACGCGGATACCGACAAGGGGCGATTTGCCCGGTCGCGGCCTCATGATCTACGCAGAGCGATGGATCCATTACGATCAAGGTATCGCGCATCCGGGCGGGAGAAGGTAGTCATGACGGATGCCGTCGCATCGTATGGCCACTCCCGCCGTGGCGCCTGGGCGCCGTGCGCCGGGTGGCCCGGTCGGCGGTCGCCACCGGGGAGCCGGCGGCTCGTTCCCCGCCCGCCGGGCGACCCGGGAACCGACCCTCGACGGCCGGGCCACGGTCACGCCCACGGAGGCTGACCCGACGGCTGCGGCGACGTGGTCCCGGCTCGACGCCAGCCGGGTCACGGCGCAACCGTGGCCGGGCCGCTCCGCCGCCGTCCCGCGACCGCGTCCCG
>DASVVF010001027.1:0-3438 GCA_036386695.1 Catenuloplanes sp.
CTGGATAAACGTCGGGTTCATCTGGGTGACTCCTCGCTGCGCTGTGCTCTGGCCGAAGAGTACAGGCACACCGCGGCGGCCGCCGCCAGGTTCAGGCTCTCCGCGCGGCCGTGGATCGGCACCCGCACCCGCTGATCGGCGGCGTCCAGCAACTCGGCCGGCAGACCGTGGGCCTCCGAGCCGAACAGCCAGGCGGTGGGCCGGGCCAGCGCGCCCCGGTCGGCGAGGGTGTCCAGATCGGTCTCGCCGTGCCCGGTGGCGGCCAGCACGGCCAGGCCGGCGGCGCGCAGCGCGGCGACCACGGCGGCGGCGTCGCGGTGCCGGACCACCGGCAGGTGGAACAGGCTGCCGGCCGAGGCGCGCACGCACTTGCCGTTGTACGGGTCGACGGCGTCGCCGGCGAAGACCACCGCGCCCGCGCCGGCGGCATCGGCGGTGCGCAGCACGGTCCCGGCGTTGCCGGGGTCACGGATCTCCGCGACGACGGCGACCAGCCGCAACGGGTCGGCCAGCGCGTCGTCGAGCGCGATGTCGAGCTGGTCGCAGACGGCGACCATGCCTTGTGGGTTGACCGTCTCGGCGAGCGCCGCGAGGGCGTCCTCGGTCACCGGGGAGACGGGTACGCCGGCCCGGGTCGCCGTGGCGGCCAGCTCGGGGTGACGCCGCAGGGCGGCGTCGGTGCCGAACAGTTCGCGTACCGCCGCTGTGGCCAACGCCTCGCGGACCGCCTGCGGCCCTTCGGCGAGGAAGCGGCCGGTGGTGTCGCGGTCGCGGCGGCGCTGCAGCCGGCGGGCTGCCACCACCCGTGGGGTGCGGACGGTGAAGGGTTGCCCCTCGTGCTCGAGGCGCCCCCGCCGGTCGGGTGACCGCATCGGGGACGCCTCGCTCACCAGGGTCGGGTGGTTCAGGCAGCCTGGGCGGCGGCGCCGCCGGTGCCCTCGGCCGCCACGGCGGCCCGGGCGATCTCGACGATGCCGGCGAAGGCCACCGCGTCGTTGACCGCCAGGTCCGCCAGGATCTTGCGGTCGACGTCGACACCGGCCAGTCGCAGACCCTGGATCAGCCGGTTGTAGGTCAGGCCGTTGGCGCGGGCGCCGGCGTTGATCCGCTGGATCCACAGCTGGCGGAAGTCGCCCTTGCGGTCCCGGCGGTCACGGTAGGCGTACTGCATCGAGTGCAGCACCTGTTCCTTGGCCTTGCGGTACAGCCTGGAGCGCTGCCCGCGGTAACCGCTGGCGGCCTCCAACATGCTACGGCGCTTCTTGTGGGCGTTCACAGCCCGCTTGACGCGTGCCATTCAACTACTCCTTCAGGTCAAAGTGGCGCGCGCGTCAGCGGCCCAGCATTTTCTTGATTCGCTTCACGTCGGACTTGGCCACCGTGACCGTGCCGGTCAGCCGGCGGGTACGGGTGGAGGACTTGCCCTCCAGCAGGTGACGCTTGCCGGCCTGCTCGGAAACGATCTTTCCGCGGCCGGTGATCTTCACCCGCTTGCCCATGCCGGTGTGGCTCTTCATCTTCGGCATTCGAACGCCTCTTTCTGATTTTTGTCCGGCGGTGAGGGTCACCCACCGCCGGGCCGGTTACTCGCCGGGGGTGCCGGCCGCCTCGGCCACGTCGACCGGCGGCGCGTCAACGGCACCCTCGTGCTCGCGCGGGGTACCACCCTTGGCCGCCACGGCGGCGGCCTTGGTGGCCCGGTGCGGAGCCAAAACCATGATCATGTTACGGCCGTCCTGCTTGGGCGCGGCCTCGACGAAGCCAAGCTCCGAAATCTCTTCGGAGAGCCGGCGAAGCAGGCGGAAGCCCAACTCCGGACGGCTCTGCTCGCGACCTCGGAACATGATCGTCACCTTGACCTTGTCGCCCGCCTTGAGGAACCGCACCACGTGACCCTTCTTGGTCTCGTAGTCGTGCGGGTCGATCTTCGGACGGAGCTTCATTTCCTTGATGACGGTCTGTTGCTGGTTACGCCTGGCTTCGCGCGCCTTGAGTGCACTCTCGTACTTGAACTTGCCGAAGTCCATGAGCTTGCACACCGGCGGACGCGCCATGGGCGCCACCTCGACCAGATCCAGATCGACGTCCGCGGCCAACTGCAGGGCGCGCTCCAGCGGGACGATGCCCACCTGCTCACCCTCAGGGCCGACCAGTCGGACCTCACGGGCCCGGATCTGCTCGTTCACGCGTGGCTCGACGCTGATGGGGCCTCCTCGTGTCTGCGGTGGGTGATCACGGCCGACCCCCGCCGCCCCCGCCGCGGGAGCGACCCGGGAAAGCAGAAGGCCCCGGCGCATGCCAGGGCCCGCTCGACCGGTCAACGGCGCCCACAGGGACGCACCCCACACCCGGGACGGTGCCCCGGAGGCGGGTGACCGGACCCGGCCACCATGGTGGCGACTCGGGTGGGAGCAGGCGCTCCACTTTCGCGCTCGCCACCCGGACGCCTCTCGGCGCGGCTGACAGCGTGGTCGACAGCGGAAAGTCTACCAGGGGTGTGGTTCCGCGCTCACCAGGGGCGACGCCGGCAGGCGGTCAGGCACGACGGCGGGTCCGGTCCGGCACGACGGCGGGTCCGGTCAGGCCCCGGGCGGGTCGGCGGGCGCCGCCGTCGCGGCCGCGTGCAGCGCCCGCAGGGCGCGCACCCCGCGCACGGCGTACTCCCGGTCGAGGGCCTGCAACGCGTGCACCGCCACCACCTCGTCGTCGGACAACTCCAGGGTGGCCCAGGGTGAGCGGTGCTCGAACCGGACGTGTCGGACGGCCGTCCACGGCAGGTCGTAACCGCCGATCAGGTTGCGCACCCGGACACCGCGGGAATCGGCCCGCACCAGGGGCCGGCCCAGCGCCAGCACGCCCAGGGCCGCCAGCACCCCCAACCCGATCATGGCAGCCTGGTCACCGGCGCGGAACTGCCCGAGCCCGTCGCCGGTGCGCCCGCGCAGGCCGGTGGAGAGGGCGACGCAGAGCACCAGGATCGCCACCGCGGCGATCCCGCACCCGGCCCGCAGCCGGCGGGGGCGGAACCGTACCGGCTCCGGTGTGCTGGACATGGACCTCACCTCGCTGCGCGCAGTCTGCCGGCCCGTCGCGCCGGCCGGGCGCCGGGCCTACAGCCGGCAGTTGTGGATGTCGGTCACCAGGATCGCCCGGGCGCCCAGGTCGTACAGCTCGTCCATGATCCGGTGCACGTCGCGGCGCAGCACCATGGCCTGCACCGCGACCCAGCCCTCCCGGTGCAACGGCGACACGGTCGGTGACTCGATGCCCGGCGTCAACGCCGTCGCCTCGTCCAACAGGTCGGCCCGCACGTCGTAGGCGAGCATCACGTAACGGCGGGCGACCAGCACCCCCTGCAACCGGCGCACCAGCTGGGCGGCCCCGCCGGTACGCCCCCGCGGCGAGTCGGCGGCCAGCGCCGGAACGGCGGCCGCCGCG
>DASVVF010001028.1:0-9097 GCA_036386695.1 Catenuloplanes sp.
ATCGTCAACGCGCTGCTGTTCCCGTATCTCAACGACGCGGTCCGGATGCTGGAGGCGTCGTACTCGACAGCCGATGACATCGACCACGCGATGAAGCTGGGCTGTGGCTACCCGATGGGTCCGTTCGAGCTGCTCGACGTCGTCGGGCTGGACATCGCGCTGGCCATCCAGCAGCAGCTCTACCTGGAGCTGCGCGAGCCCGGGTTCGCTCCGGCGCCGCTGTTGGAGCACCTGGTGACCGCGGGCTACCTGGGTCGCAAGACCGGGCGGGGGTTCCGCGACCACACCGCCCGCTGACGGCGCCGGCCCGCGGGCGCCGCCGGCGCTCGTTCCGTACCCTTGACCGGTGAGCCCGCGCCGACACCGCCGCCGTGACGGGCTCGCGCGCCTCGATGACCCGCAGGTCCGCCGCGGCGTGGACGGGGTGCAGGCGTTCGCTGACGGCCAGTGGTTGGAGCGGCAGATTTCCGGAGCGGCGGCCACCAAGACGTACCGCTGCCCCGGTTGTGTGCAGGAGATCCGGGCCGGCGTCGGGCACGTGGTGGCCTGGCCGGTCGACGGGCGCGGGGACGAGAGCGACCGGCGGCACTGGCACACCGGGTGCTGGCGGGCCCGGGAGCGGCGCGGCCCGGCGGTGGAGCGTTCCCGCAACGCCCCGCGCTACGGCTGAGCGCCGCGGTCCGGCCCGTCGGGGTGGAAGCCGGCCCGGTGGGGTGACAATGGTCGGCGTGAGCACTGCGATCAAGGCCAACTCGATCCTGCCCGCCCGCCGCGAGGACATCGAGCTGCACACCGCCGACGGTCTGCGGTTGGTCGGCGAGTTGGCGCGGCCCGTCGACCGCGACCCGCTGGCCACCCTGATCTGCCTGCATCCGCTGCCCACCCACGGCGGCATGATGGACAGCCACCTGTTCCGCAAGGCGGCCTGGCGGTTGCCGGCCCTGGCCGCGCTGGCGGTGCTGCGGTTCAATTCGCGGGGCACCAGCAGCGTGCGCGGCGCCAGCGAGGGTGCGTTCGACGCCGCGGTGGGCGAGCGCTACGACGTGGCCGCCGCGATCGAGTACGCGGAGTTCGCCGAGCTGCCCCGGGTCTGGCTGCTGGGCTGGTCGTTCGGCACCGACCTGGCCCTCAAGCACGGCTGTGACCCGGCGGTGGCCGGCGCGGTGCTGCTGTCCCCGCCGCTGCGGTTCACCACCGACGCCGAGTTGGCGGTGTGGGCCGAGACCGGCAAGCCGGTGACGGCGCTGGTGCCCGAGTTCGACGACTACCTGCGCCCGGCGGAGGCCCGGCGGCGGTTCGCCGTCCTCGACCAGGCGGAGGTGGTCGGGGTCCCCGGCGCCAAGCACCTGTGGGTCGGTGACGCCGAGACGGTGCTGGACGAGGTGGTGCGCCGGGTGGCCCCCGAGGTGCCGGTGCCGCTGCCCCGCGCATGGGCCGGCCCGATGGAGTACGGCGACGCGGCCGCGTACGCCGACCGCTCGGTGGCCGCCTTCGCGGACGTGCCGGTGCCGGGGGAACTGCGCGACTGACCCCGGTCAGCCCCGTCGGCCGGTCGGCCGGTGCGCGTCGCCGGGCCGCCGTCAACCGGACAATCGCGGCGGATGGCCGGACCGAAATGGTGCAGGGAATAGGCGACCGCCGCGATTCGGATGGCCGGCGATGGGCGCCCCAATTTTGACAGTTCGGACTAACGGCGGTAGGGCGGATTCCGAACGTGCCGTAGCGGCCCGATTACGGTAAGTTCGATCTCGGCAAGGGTGGGCGGCGTTGCCCGTGACCGCATGCGCAGATCGGACATACAACGTAACCACCCCGCCAATGCAGTATCCCCCCGATGGTCAGCGATTGTGGTGGACGGCGCTATTTAGCGCGGCCATTCAGCAGGGAACCCGACGAAGTCGGAGGTAGCAGCCAGTGGTCAGGACGTATAGCTTTATTTCCGGGCGGCCGTCCGGTCCGGAGCCCATCGGCGACTCGTATTCACGACGGATGGCCGCCGTCACATGGGCAGCGGGGGGAGTGTCGTGGACGTCGTTGATTTCCTCTCCGTGATACGCGCCCATTGGTACCTGGTGGTATCGATGATGATGCTGGTGACGAGCTTCGGTGTCGCCGCCGCGTACCTGCTGTTGACCGCCGACCGGGCGCACCGTCCGGTCGGCCTGTTCGGCCCGTTCGCGACGGCCGGGTCTCCTGGTCCGGACCGGCCCGCTCCCACCGATGTCGCCACCGCGTTCGCCCCGTCGATATCCGCCGGTGCCCGTCGTTCCGGGCATGCGTTCACCGCCGCCGGCGCCGGGCACCGACGGGCCCGGTCGGGGCGTCGGTTGACTGCTCCGGACTGCGCCCGTGTTGTCCACCCGACCGCTACGCGCCACGTATTCCGCGTACGTGGTCGCGGACCGCTCAGCTGAACCAGCCCTCCCCATTGTGGGTCCCGGTCATCGGCGTCGACGCCGATGACCGCGGGGCCCTTACCGAAGTCGTGGCGTGGCCGGCGACCGGCCCGGGCGACCCCGCGAATCCCCCCGGAACCCCCCCAGCCGTTGGTGGCTCACCCATGGTTTCTGCTGTCATCTGCGACGACCACCGGCTGTTCGGTGAGTCCTTCGCGCACGCGTTGCGCGGGGGCGGGGCAACGGTGACGGTGACCTCGTCCCCGCAGGAAGCTCTGGCGGTGATGGAGGTGGATCCGGTCGACCGCGTGGTGATCAACGCGCTGTTTCGCACCGGCCCCGGCTTCGCCACCATTCGCCGGATCCGCGACACCTGGCCGCAGGCCCATGTGGCGTGTGTCGGCGCTGATGACCCCGGGCAACTGCGCGGCGCGCTCGACGCCGGGGCGCACACCTTCCTGAGCAAGAAGCGCCCGCTCCCCGAACTCGTCGACGCGGTGCTGCGCGCCTCCCTGATCGCCCGCACCGGTGGTTGTATCCGCCCGACCGTGACCGGGCAGCGACTGCCCGGCCAGCGACTGCCGGTCGGGTCCGAGGCCGGGACCTATCCGCCGGCCAGGAGCGACTACCCGCTGGCGGCACAGTTCCTGACCAACCGGGAACGGGAGGTGCTCCAGTTGCTGGTGTCGGCCAAGTCGACCGACCGCATCGCCGACGAGTTGGGGATCAGCGTGACGACCACCCGGGGATACGTGCAGTCGATTCTGGAGAAGTTCGGGGTGCATTCCCGGATCGAGGCGGTGACCTACGCGGTCCGGCACGCGGTGATCGTCTGACCGGGCGCCGATGGGCTGGCGGTGGTGGGGGCGGATCACCCACCGCCGGCCGTCACCGGTCGATCCGCACCAGCCGCCCGGCGAGCTGATCGACGACCGCCTGCTCGTCGCATTCCACCATGACCTTCGCCAGGCTCTGCCAATCGGTGTCGGCCCGCCAGCCCAGCAGGCACGCCGCCTTGGACGCGTCGCCGATGAGCCGTTCCACCTCGGCCGGACGGTGGTAATTGGCATCGATATCGACGTGGTCGCGCCAGTCCAGGCCGGCGGCCGCGAAAGCCGCTTCGGTGAACTCCCGCACCGTGGCGCCGACGCCGGTCGCCAGCACATAGTCCGACGGCTCGTCGGCCTGCAGCATGCGCCACATTCCCTCGACGTACTCGGGTGCGTATCCCCAGTCCCGTACGGCGTCCAGGTTGCCGAGGTAGACCTTCTTCTGCAGGCCGTGCTTCACCCGGGCCACGGCGCGGGTGACCTTGCGGGTCACGAAGGTCTCCCCACGGCGCGGGGATTCGTGATTGAACAGGATGCCGTTGACCGCGTACATGTCGTACGCCTCGCGGTAGTTGACCGTGGCCCAGTATCCGTAGAGTTTCGCCACCCCGTACGGCGATCGCGGGTGGAACCGGGTCCGCTCGTTCTGCGGGGGCGGCGACGAGCCGAACATCTCCGACGAGGAGGCCTGATAGAAGCGGGTATCGATCTTCGCCGCCCGAATGGCCTCAAGAAGCCGGATGGTTCCGGTACCGGTGATATCGGCGGTGTACTCCGGCATCTCGAAGCTCACCTTGACATGGCTCTGGGCGCCGAGGTGGTAAACCTCGTCCGGTGCGATCTCCCGCAACAGATTGACCAGGCCGACCGCGCTCGCCAGATCGGCATGGTGCAGGTAGAGCCGCCGCCCCGGGTCGTGCGGATCCTGGTAGATGTCGTCGAGTCGTTCGCTGTTGAAGGTGGACGTCCGCCGATTGAGCCCGTGGACCTCGTAGCCCTTTGCCAACAGGAGTTCGGCGAGGTACGAACCGTCCTGCCCGGTGATCCCTGTAATGAGCGCAGATTTCATTCGCGGTCCACTCCCTGCGGCGGTGTCGATGCAGCAAACGTAGGACGCGGCGGGCCTCCGAAGCTCCGGCAGATGGCCTAGTGCGGACGGTGTGGACGCCTGTGTGCGGGGCGCGGGCAGGATCGCGTTTCCCCCGGTCCACCGCGGGGCCGGCCGGTAAGATCGGCATGGAACGGTGCGTTTCGGGAAATCTTCGTGAATGGACCAGGGGTTGCTGGGCGTCGACAAGGTCGCGGTCATGATCGTGGACAGCGAGCAGGCACTTGCCCAGGCACTCGCCGAGTCACTGCGCCAGGAGCCCGCCATCGCCGATGCGCGGGCCGCGGCAGGGCCGCTGGCAGCGGCGGCCGCGATGAACGGGCACACCGTCGACGTGGTCGTCGTCGCCATGGACAGCGACGGCTGGGACCCGATCGAGTTCATCAGCGAACTGGGCAGGCGTTCCCCCCGCCCGGCGATCATCGCGATGTCCGGCGACGACGACCCGGGCACCGCGACAGCCGCCATCCGCGCGGGCGCCCTCAGTTGGGTAGCCAAGCAGGCCAGCATGCGGGAGTTCGCCTCGATCGTCGTCTCCACCGCGCGGGGGGCGGCGTCCTGGCCGCCGGAGTTGCTCGGCCCGGTGCTGCGGCGGCTGACCCCCACCCTGGCGATCGGCGCGCAGGAGAGCCCGCTGGCCCGCCTCACCGTGCGGGAGCGGCAGATCCTGGAGTTCACCGCCCAGGGGTTGACCCGGCGGGCGATCGCGGTGCGTCTCGGCGTCTCCGTCAACACCGTGCGCACCCACTCCCAGCACATGCTGAGCAAGCTGGGGGTGCACACCACCCTGGAGGCGGTCGCGCTGGCGCTGCGGGAACGGGCCGTCGCCCACCGTCCGCTGCCGTAGTGCCGTTGCACGTTGCCCCACCCCCGGCGGGACGGGAGATTGGCGGTGCGTCCGTTCGACAGGCGCGGACCACGACCGGCCACCACGACGGGAGCGTTCGCTGTGTCAGCTGCCCCAACCCGAGCCGCCGGGCGCACCGCGCCGGCCACCACCCGGGTCAGCCGCAGGGGATCGCTGGTCACCCGCCTGGCCGGCCGGGCGCCGGTGGTGATGTACCACGGCGTCGGGGTGGTCGGCGCGGACCCGATCGGCCTGTTCGTCGACCCGGAGCGGTTCGGCCGGCAGATGCGAATGCTGCACCTGCTCGGCCTTCGTGGGGTCTCCTTCAGCGAGCTCGGCGACGCCGTCGCGGCCGGTCGGGCGGCCGGGCTGGTCGGGTTGACCTTCGACGACGGCTACCGGGACGTGTTGCGCGGCGCGGTGCCGGTACTGCGGCGGTACGGCTTCACCGCCACCTTCTTCGTCCTGTCCGGGCTGCTCGGCGGGGCGAACGTGTGGGATCCGCCGCCCCGGCGGGAGCTGGTGAGCGCCGACGACGTCCGGTGGCTGGCCGCCGGCGGGCACGAGATCGGCTCGCACGGTGTGTCGCACCCCCGGCTGACCGAGGTGGCCCCGCAGGTGCTGCGCGACGAGGTGGCGGACAGCCGGGCCGCGTTCGGGCGCCTGCTCGGCGTCGAACCCCGCAGCTTCTGCTACCCGTACGGCTGGGTCGACCAGCGGGTCGTGCGGGCCGTCGTGGACGCCGGCTACTCGTACGCCTGCGCGGTCCATCGGGTGCCCGGCCTGCCCGACCGGTACGCGACCCCCCGGGTCGGGGTCGGGCAGTGCGACTGGTCGGTCCGCTTCGCGGCCAAGCTGTTTCTCCGGGGACGGTGAGTTGGTGGACAACGCGGCGGTCGCGGAACCGGCCGGCCAGGATCCGGCGGCCCGGTCCGAGCCGGCGGAGAACGGCGGGCCCGGCGCGCTGGCACTGGACGCACCGGTGTTCGTCGCCGGGCACCGGGGGCTGGTCGGCAGCGCCGTGTGGCGGTACCTCGCCGGTCGCGGGCACGTGGGCCTGATCGGCCGCACGTCGGCCGAACTCGATCTGCGCGAGCGCGACGATGTGTTCGACTTCTTCGCGACCACCCGTCCCGAATATGTCGTGTTGGCGGCGGCGCGGGTGGGCGGCATCGTGGCCAACGCCACCCGGCCGGCCGACTTTCTCTCCGACAACGTGCGCATCCAGACCAGCGTGCTGGACGCGGCGGCCCGCTTCGGCGTACGCCGGCTGTTGTTCCTCGGGTCGAGTTGCGTGTACCCCAAGCACGCGCCCCAACCGATCACCGAGGACGCGCTGCTCACCGGGCCGCTGGAGGCCACCAACGACGCCTACGCGATCGCCAAGATCGCCGGCCTGCTGCAGGTGCAGGCGCTGCGCCGGCAGTACGGCTGCTCGTTCATCTCCGCGATGCCGACCAACCTCTACGGTCCCGGTGACAACTTCGACCTGGAGACCTCCCATGTCCTGCCGGCGCTGATCCGCCGCTTCCACGAGGCCGCGTCCGGTGGCGCGCCCCAGGTGCGGTTGTGGGGCACCGGTTCCCCGCGCCGGGAGTTCCTGCACGTCGACGACCTGGCGCGGGCCTGCGTCCGGCTGCTCGAACGGTACGACGACCCGGCGCCGATCAACGTCGGCACCTCGCACGACGTGACCATCCGGGAACTGGCGGACACCGTCGCCCGGGTGGTCGGCTACGCCGGCGCGATCGAGTGGGACAGCTCGAAACCCGACGGTACGCCGCGCAAGCTGATCGACAGCTCCCGGCTGCACCGGCTCGGCTGGCGGCCCCGGATCGATCTGGCGGACGGCATCAGGTCCACCTACGCGTGGTACCGGTCCGGCCCGGCCCAGCGCCGCGACGGCGGATCCGACCGGGAATCCCGCCTGGAGCACTCGGAAGGGACGGCATGTCAGCCCGCATAGTCGCGCTGCGCGATGTGGACCCGGGGTTGGCCGCGCGGTGGCGCGAACTCGGCCGCGTGGCCCCGGACGCGAACCCGTTCGCCGACGTCGATTTCGTGCTGCCGGCCGACCGTTGGCTCGACCAGCGCGCCCCGCGTGGCGTCCTGGTGGTGGAACGCGGTGCCGAGCTGCGGTTCGCGCTGCCGGTCACCCGGCTGCGCGGGTTCCGCCGGATCGCCGTCCCGGCGGTGGGAACCTGGCTGCACCCGTACTCACTGCTCGGGACTCCGCTGATGTCGCCGGACGAGCCGCGGCAGACCTGGGACGAGGTGCTGCGGGTGCTGCGCCCGACCGCCCCCTGGGCGGTGCTCGGGCTGTTCGCGGCCGACTCGCACGCCGCACGCTCACTGCACGCCGCCCTGCGCGACCGTGGGCGCCGCGCCCCGGTGCTGCACCACCCGGGCCGACCCGTGGCCCGGCGCGGGCCGGGGACGGCGGGTTTCGAGGCGACCCACAAGAAGTACCGCAGCCAGCTGCTGCGCAAACGCCGCCGGCTGGCCGAACACCTGGGCGGCGAGGTGCGCCACGTCGACTGCGGCCCACCGGGCGGCGACCTGGACCGGGCGGTGGACGAATTCCTGGCGATGGAGATGAGCGGGTGGAAGGGGCAGGACGGTGGCGCGATGGCCTGCCGTCCCGGCCACGCGGAGTTCTTCCGGGAGATGTGCCGCGGGTTCGCCGCGGCGGGACGGCTGCGGTTGTCGTCCCTGCGGGTCGCCGACCGTCCGGTCGCCTACCAGTGCGACCTGCTCGCCGGCGACCAGGTGTTCAACCTCAAGAAGACCTTCGACGAGACGCTGCCGAACTACTCGCCCGGCGGGCAGTTGATGCTCGACGCGGTCACCCGGTTCCACGACGACGGTGAACTGTCCATGTTCGACAGTTGCGTCGGCAGCGGGACGCTGTCGCTGGACCTCTTCCCGGACCGACGCGATCTCGTCGACGTCCTCGTTCCGCTCGACGTGCTGGGGCGAGCCGCCGCGATGGCCACCCCGCACCTGGCCGCGGCGTACCGCCGGGGTAAGCAGTTGCGCCGGAGCCTGGCGTCGGCACCGGGCAGCGCGGCCGGTGGGACGGGCAACGCGGCCGGCGGGAAAGGCGGGGATGCCGGTGGCAAAGCCCGTAACGAGGTCCCGGCGGTCGGCGGCGCCCGACCCGGTCAGCGCAGCTCGCGGTAGGCATCGGCGGTCCGCCGGGCGGTGAGCGACCAGCTGAACGACGTCGAGCGCAGGTGGCCGTGGCGCACCACCGCGGCGCGCAGGGTCCCATCGCCCAGTACCCGGTCCAGGGCCGCCGCGAGCGCTTCCGGGTCCGCTCCCGGGAAGAACAGCGCCGCGTCCCCGGCCACTTCCCGGAAACACGCGGTGTCGGCGAGCAGTGCCGGGCAGCCGGACCGGAACGCCTCCAGGATCGGCAGTCCGAAGCCCTCGTACCGGGACGGGAAGACGAACACCCGGGCGCCGGCGTAGACCCCCGGCAGCTCGGCGTCGGCGACCACCCGGCGGATCACCCGGTCGGCCAGACCGGTCCGCTCGATCGCCGCCGTCTCGGCCGGGTCGAACGGTGTGCCGCCGACGCACAACAGCCGCAGCCGGGGGTGCCGGCGGGCCACCGAGGTGAACGCGTCGAGCAGCGTCAGGAAGTTCTTGTACGCCTGCCGGTGCCCCACGAACAGCAGGTACTCCTCCGGCAGCCAGGCCGGGCGGACCGCGTCGGGGCGGAACCGCGCCGAGACCCCCAGGTGGGTGACCCGGACCTTGCCCGCCGGGACGCCGTAGATGCGTACCAGGTCCCGCCGGGTGGTCTCGGACACGCACAGCACGAGCTCGCTGCGGGCGACGAACTCCCGCTTGGCATGGTGGGTCGCGAAGCCGCCGAAGTCCGCCGGGAACAGCTCCGGGATCATGTCGT
>DASVVF010001029.1:0-8515 GCA_036386695.1 Catenuloplanes sp.
GAACGACTCGAAGATGTGCCGGGTCATGCTGGTCGCGTAGACCGGCCCGATGTACGGCGCCAGGGCCGGCTCGTCGTGCACCATGTACGGCCGCCCGGACAGGTCGACGGCGGCCTGCACGAGCACCTCGTCCATCGGGATGGTGGCGTCGCCGTACCGCCGGATCCCGGCCTTGTCGCCGAGCGCCCGCGCGAACGCCTCCCCCAGCGCCAGCGCGGTGTCCTCCATCGTGTGATGCGCGTCGATCTCCAGGTCACCGACCGTCCGCACGGTCAGGTCGAAGCCGCCGTGCCGGGAGATCTGGTGCAGCATGTGGTCGAAGAACCCGACGCCCGTGGAGATCTCACCCTGACCGGTGCCGTCGAGGTCCAGCTCGACCAGGACCTTCGTCTCCTTGGTCACCCGTTCCACCCGGGCTTGACGACTCACGCTGTGCCTCTCTTCGTTCGCGACTGCGGGGCTTGCTCCGCGGCGCTCCTCGCGCTCACCGGCACTCTCTTCGTTCGCGACTGCGGGGCTTGCTCCGCGGCGCTCATGGGATGTCCGCCAGGGCGGACAGGAAGGCGTCGGTCTCGGCGGGAGTGCCGGCGGTCACCCGCAGCCAACCGGGCAGCCCGACATCGCGGACCAGCACACCACGCTCCAGCAGGCCCCGCCACACCGTTTTCTGGTCCGGGCCGGCCGCGAACAGCACGAAGTTGGCGTCGCTGTCGGCGACCGCGACCCCCCGGGACCGCAGCACCCGCACGATCCGGTCGCGCTGCTCCTTGATCGCCTCCACGGTGGCCAGCAGGGCGTCGCGGTGGGCCAGGGCCGCCCGGGCGGCCGCCTGGGTCAGCGCGGAGAGGTGGTACGGCAACCGCACCAACTGCACGGCGTCCACCACCGCCGGATCGGCGGCCAGGTAGCCCAGCCGGCCCCCGGCGAAGCCGAACGCCTTGCTCATGGTCCGGGTCACCACCAGCCTCGGGTGGCCGGGCAGCACACTGAGCGCGCTGGGCACGCCGGGACGGGCGAACTCGGCGTACGCCTCGTCCACCAGCACCATGCCGGGCGCCTCGTCCAGCACCGCGGTGACCACCGCGGGGTCCAGGGCGGTGCCGGTGGGGTTGTTCGGCGAGCAGAGGATCACCACGTCCGGTCGGTGCCGCCGCACCTGCGCCACGGCCCGCTCGGCGGACAGCCCGAAGTCGGGGGCGCGCTGGCCGTCGACCCAGCCGGTGCCGGTCCCGAGCGCCAGCAGGGGGTGCATGGAGTACGCCGGGGTGAAACCGAGCGCGGTACGCCCCGGCCCACCGAAAGCCTGCAGCAGCTGCTGTTGGATCTCATTGGAGCCGTTGGCCGCCCACACGTTGCCGGTCACCAACCCGTGGCCGAGGTAGTCGGCCAGGTCGGTGCGCAATGCCACCGCGTCGCGGTCCGGATAGCGGTTCAGGTCGCGCAGTTCGGCCTGCACCGCCTTGGCGATCGCGTCGACGACCGGCTCGGGCAGCGGGTACGAGTTCTCGTTGGTGTTCAACCGCACCGGCACGTCCAACTGCGGCGCCCCGTACGGGGACCGGCCGCGCAGGTCGTCGCGCAGCGGCAGATCGTCGAGAGTCGTCATCGGAGCGTCTCGCCGGGGAACCGCGCTGTCACCGCGTCGCCGTGGGCGGGCAGGTTCTCCACGGTGGCCAGGGTGACCACGTGGTGCGCGACCTCACGCAGCGCCGCCTCGTCGTAGTCCACGACGTGGATCCCGCGCAGGAAGGACTGCACCGAAAGACCCGAGGAGTGCCGGGCGCAGCCGCCGGTGGGCAGCACGTGGTTGGAACCGGCGCAGTAGTCACCCAGCGAGACCGGCGACCAGGCGCCCACGAAGATCGCACCGGCGTTGCGGACCCGCATCGCCCACTGCCGGGCATCGCGGGTCTGGATTTCCAGATGCTCGGCCGCGTACGCGTCGACCACCCGCAGGCCCTGCTCCAGATCGTCCACCAACACCACGCCGGACTGTTCACCGGTCAGCGCGGTGCCGACCCGTTGCGCGTGTTTGGTGGCCGGCGCCTGCCGGGACAACTCCCGCTCGACCGCCGCCAGCAGCGCCTCGGACGGAGTGACCAGAACGCTCGCCGCGAGCGGGTCGTGCTCGGCCTGGCTGATCAGGTCGGCGGCGACGTGCACCGGGTCGGCGGTGTCGTCGGCCAGGATGGCGATCTCGGTCGGGCCCGCCTCGGCGTCGATGCCGACCACGCCGCGCAGCAGCCGCTTGGCGGCGGTCACCCAGATGTTGCCCGGCCCGGTGATCACGTCGACCGGCGCGCAATGCTCGAAGTCGTCATCGCCGGCGGCGCCTCCAGCGGCGGAGCCGGCAGCGCCCCCGGAACCGGCGGAGCCGCCAGGCCCCCCGGAACCGGCGGAGCCGTACCCCAGCATGGCGATGGCCTGAGCGCCACCGACGGCGTACACCTCCCGCACCCCGAGCAGGGCGCAGGCGGCCAGCACCCGGGCGTCGGGCAGGCCGCCGTTCTCCTGCTGCGGCGGGCTCGCGACGACGAGCGACTCCACCCCGGCGACCTGAGCCGGCACCACGTTCATCACCACGGTCGACGGGTACATGGCCAGGCCGCCGGGGACGTACAGCCCCACCCGGGCCACCGGCACCCAGCGTTCGGTCACCGTCCCGCCGGGCACCACCTGGGTGGTGACGTCGGTCCGCCGCTGGTCGGCGTGGACCCTGCGGGCCCGGGTGATCGCCTCGGTGAGCGCGGCGCGGACGTCGGGATCCAACTCCTCAGCGGCGGCGTCGATCGCCGCGGCCGGCACCCGCAGCCGGTCGAGGGTGACCCCGTCGAACCGCTCGGTGGCCTCACGGATGGCGCTGAACCCATGCTCGCGGACCGCCTCCACGAGCGGGCGGATGGTCTCCACCGCGACGGAGACGTCGAGCTGGGCACGGGGCAGCAGGCCGCGCGGGTCTCGGGTGGAGCCGCGCAGGTCGATCCGGTTCAACACCCCTGAGAGTCTAGGCGGAGCCGGTGGCCGCCCGACCGGGGCCGCCCAGGCACTGGGACCCGCCGCCACCAGGACCGCCACAGCCACCGCCACCGGGACCGGGACCGGGACCGGGACCGGGACCGCGGTGGCCGACGGATGGCAGAACCGGCCACACGGGCAGACCTGGGCACGCTGAAGTCGGCTAGGCTCCGAAGGTGGGTGCGCGGCTGCCGGTTTTTCCGTTGGGGACGGTGCTCTTCCCCGGTCTGGTGCTGCCGCTGCACATCTTCGAGGAGCGCTACCGCGAGCTGGTGCGCGACCTGGTGGCCCTGCCCGACGGCACGCCTCGCGAGTTCGGCGTGGTGGCGATCCGCCGGGGGTGGGAGGTGCTGCCCGTCACCGGTCCCGCCGGCGATCTCGGTGACGACGACCCGCGGCCCGCCGGCTCGGCCACCGTCGGTGCGGCGGCGGTCACCCTGCACGACGTCGGGTGCACCGCGGAGCTGCGGCAGGTCACCGAGTTGGCGGACGGCCGGTTCGACATCGTGACGGTCGGCCGGCGGCGGTTCCGGGTCGGCGAGGTCGACGCCGACTCGACGTCGTACCTGACCGCCGAGGTGGACTGGCTCACCGAGCCGCCGGGCCAGGAAGCGCTCGCCGAGTTGCTGGCCCCCCGGGTCCTCGCCACCTTCGGGGAGTATCTGCGGCTGTTGCGGCCGGACACCCCCGACGTCATCGAGCAGATACCGGACGACCCCACCGTGCTGTCGCACCTCGTGGCCGCGACCGCCTCCCTGACGGTGGAGGACCGGCAGGAGTTGCTGGCCGCCGCGGACACCGCCACCCGGCTGCGAGCCGAGCTGCGCCTTCTCAGCCGGGAGGCGGCACTGCTGCGCCGGGTACGGGCGGTCCCGGTGCCGCTCTCGGAGCTGGCGGGCCCGGTGAATCCGAACTGAGTCCGCCGGCGCCGCCGCTCGGATACCCGGGCTGGTACCGGGGGCCCTGGTCCTCCGCCGGCCCGGACGGCTGATGCTGCGCCTGGTCCGGTGGCTGGTGCTGCGCCTGGTCCGGTGGGTGGTGTTGCGCCGGGTCCGGTGGGTGGTGCTGCGTCAGCCCGGGTCCCTGGTGCTCCGTTGGCCCGGGCGGCAGGTCCGGGTCTGTCGGTGGGCCGGCCGCCCGTCCGGCGCCCAGGTCGCTGTCGGCGGCCCACCCGGCCAGCAGGGTGTAGGTCACCACCGCGCCGAAGGCGGGCACCAGCAGGTCGCCGCGCACCACCGGCAGGAAACCCCAGAACAGGCCGGCCATGCCGGCGCGCAGATCCGGCGGGCGCAGCGAGGTCTGGCCCACAGCCGCCGTCGCCCGCCACTGCTCGTAGTCCGATAGCCCGATCTGCCGGCCCAGCCACCAGGCGAGCAGCGCGGCGCCGATCGCGCCGAGGGCGACCGCGACCAACCCGACCCATCCGCGACCGCGGCGCAGCCCCCACCACACGGCCAGTGCGGCGAGCACCCCGAAGCCCAACCCCAACGCGGAGAACCAGCCGTCGGCGGCGATGAACTGCTCGGGTTGGGGCTCGCTCAGAACCGGTCCGTTCCTGGTCTGGGTGACCGGCACCCCGGGCGCCACCGCCGCCCACAGCAGACCCAGCGGAGCCCCGAAAAGAGCGACGGCCACCGCGGCGGCCAGACCGGTGAGCAGGTTGCGCCGCACCAGGCGCGGGGCGGCGACCGGTGGCGGCGGGTCGGCGAGCACCCCCCAGGGATACGCGGGTCCGGGCGGCGGCGGCTGGCCGGCATCGCCAGGCCCGGCGCCGGGCGGATCGGGCTCGCGGTGCGGCGTACTCACGTCCCTGATCCTTTCAGGCCACGCCCACCGGCCGCCGACAAGGGCGGCCGGTCGCGGTCGCTCCGCCGTGGGCCGGCAAACCCTACCCGCTGTCGCGGGTCAACTGACGCTCTGCGGGCCGAGCACCGTTTTCAGGTCGGCCATCAGCGCCGTGGTGGGGGCCACCCGCGGTCCGCCGAGCCTCAGCACCGTCGTCCGGCTGCCGTTGAGCAGCTTGACGTGCACCTCCGCGTCACCGGGATGCAGCGCCAGGACCTCCTTGAGCTGGTCGACCAGCGGCGGGGTGCACCGGGTCACCGGCATGGTGAGGGTGACCGGTTTGGTCTCGGAGGCGTTGCTGACGTCGGGCATCTGCATGTCCATCGCCATGATCCTGGGGATGTCGTCACGGCGGTCGACCCGACCCTTGACGACGACGATGGCATCCTCGGCGATGTACTGCCCGACGACCTCGTAGGTGTTCGGGAAGAACAGCGTCTCCACCCCCCCGGCCAGGTCTTCCAGGGTGGCCGACGCCCAGGCCCGGCCCTGTTTGGTGATCCGCCGCTGGACGCCGGACAGGATGCCGGCCAGGGTCACGATCTGACCGTCCGGGACGGCGCCCTCCTCGGCGAGAGCGGCGATCGTGGTGTCGGCCGAGTTGCTGAGCACATGCTCCAGGCCCGCCAGGGGGTGGTCGGAGACGTAGAGGCCGAGCATCTCGCGTTCGAAGGCGAGCAGGTCGCGCTTGTCCCACTCGGTGTCGGCGATCGACGGCATGGCCACCGTCGCCGCGCTCGCGCCGTCGTTGCCGCCGAGACCGGCGAACAGGTCGAACTGCCCGGCCGCCTCGTTGCGCTTGACGTCGGCGTACGCGTCGATCGCCTCGGCGTGCACCGCGAGCAGGCCCTTGCGGGTGTGCTTGAGCGAGTCGAAGGCACCGGCCTTGATCAAGGATTCGATGGTTTTCTTGTTGCACACCACCGCGTCGACTTTGGACAGGAAGTCATAGAAGTCGGCGTACTCGCCCTTGCTCTTGCGGCAGCGGACCACCGCGTCCACCACGTTGTGCCCAACGTTGCGCACGGCGGCCAACCCGAAGCGGATGTCCTTGCCGACCGGGGTGAACGGCCCGGCGGAGGTGTTGACGTCCGGTGGGAGCACCTGGATGCCCATCCGCCGGCACTCGGCGAGATACATCGCCATCTTGTCCTTGTCGTCGCCGACGCTGGTGAGCAACCCGGCCATGTACTCGGCCGGGTAGTTCGCCTTGAGGTAGCCGGTCCAGTACGACACCAGGCCGTAGCCGGCCGTGTGTGCCTTGTTGAAGGCGTAGTCGGCGAACGGGACGAGAATGTCCCAGAGGGTCTTGATCGCCTCATCGGAGTAGCCGTTGGTCCGCATCCCGTCACGGAACGGCACGAACTCCTTGTCCAGGACCTCTTTCTTCTTCTTGCCCATCGCCCGGCGCAGCAGGTCGGCCTGGCCCAGTGAGTAGCCGGCGAGCTTCTGCGCGGCGCGCTGCACCTGCTCCTGGTAGACGATCAGCCCGTGGGTGGGGCCGAGGATCTCGGCGAGGGGCTCCTCCAGCTCCGGGTGGATCGGGGTGATCTCCTGCTGGCCGTTCTTGCGCAGCGCGTAGTTGGTGTGCGAGTTGGCGCCCATCGGCCCGGGCCGGTAGAGCGCCAGGACGGCCGAGATGTCCTCGAAGTTGTCCGGCTTCATCAGCCGCAGCAGCGAGCGCATCGGCCCGCCGTCGAGCTGGAAGACGCCCAGCGTGTCGCCGCGGGAGAGGAGTTCGTAGGTCGCCTTGTCGTCCAGCGGCAGAGACAGCAGGTCGACCTTGATGCCGTGGTTCAGCTCGATGTTCTTCACGGCGTCGTCGATGATCGTCAGGTTGCGCAGGCCCAGGAAGTCCATCTTGAGCAGGCCGAGCGTCTCGCACGTCGGGTAGTCGAACTGGGTGATGATCGAGCCGTCGGCGTCGCGGCGGGTCAGCGGGATGTGGTCGATGATCGGCTCGGCGCTCATGATCACGCCGGCGGCGTGCACCCCGGTCTGCCGGATCAGGCCCTCGATGCCGCGCGCGGTGTCGATCACCTTCTTGACGTCCGGGTCCTGCTCGTAGAGGGCCCGGATCTCGCCGGCCTCACCGTAGCGCTTGTGGTCCTTGTCGAAGATGCCGGCGAGCGGGATGTCCTTGCCCATCACCGCCGGCGGCATCGCCTTGGTGATCTTGTCGCCCACCGCATACGGGAAGCCGAGCACCCGGGCCGAGTCCTTGATCGCGGCCTTGGCCTTGATCGTGCCGAAGGTGGCGATCTGGGCGACCTTGTCCTCGCCCCACTTGTCGGTCACGTACCGGATCACGTCACCGCGCCGGCGCTCGTCGAAGTCGATGTCGACATCGGGCATGCTCACGCGTTCCGGGTTGAGGAACCGCTCGAAGATCAGCCCGTGCGGGATCGGGTCCAGGTCGGTGATCCCCAGCGCGTACGCCACCAGGGAGCCGGCCGCCGAGCCACGCCCCGGACCGACCGCGATGCCCTGGCTCTTGGCCCACCCGATGAAGTCCGCGACCACCAGGAAGTACGACGGGAAGCCCATCTGCAGGATCACGCCGAGCTCGTACTCCGCCTGGACGAGGTGTCCCTCCGGGATGCCGTCGGGGAACCGGCGGCGCAGCCCGGCCAGGGTCTCCTTGCGGAACCAGGTCTCCTCGGTCTCGCCGTCGGGCACCGGGAAGCGCGGCATCAGGTTCTTGAAGGTGAACATCCCGGTGGTGTCGACCTTCTCCGCCACCAGCAGGGTGTTGCGGCACCCTTCCAGCCACGCCTCGGAGGTGTCGACGGCGCGCATCTGCTCGGCGGACTTCACGAAATAGCCCGCGCCGTCGAAACGGAACCGGTTCGGGTCGGCGACGTTGCTGCCGGTCTGCACGCAGAGCAGCACGTCGTGCGCCTCGGCCTGCGCCTCGTGGGTGTAGTGCGAGTCGTTGGTGACCAGCGGCGGGATGCCGAGGCGGCGGCCGATGTCGAGCAGCCCCTCGCGGACCCGCCGCTCGATGTCCAGGCCGTGGTCCATCAGCTCCAGGAAGAAATGCTCCCGGCCGAAGATCTCCTGGTACGCCGCCGCCGTCGCCAGGGCCTCGTCGAACTGGCCCAACCGCAGCCGGGTCTGCACCGCCCCCGACGGGCAGCCGGTGGTCGCCATGATGCCCTCGGCGTGCTCGGCGATCAGCTCCCGGTCCATCCGCGGCCACTTGACGTAGTGGCCCTCCATCGACGCCCGGCTGTTGAGCCGGAAGAGGTTCTTCAGCCCGGTGGCGTCGCGGGCCCACATGGTCATGTGGGTGATCGCGCCGTTACCGGAGATGTCGTCGCTCTTCTGCTCCGGCCGGCCCCACTTGACCCGGGCCTTGTGGAAGCGCGACTCCGGGGCCACGTACGCCTCGACGCCGATCACCGGAGTCACCCCGGCCGCGGCGGCCTGCCGGTAGAAGTCGTACGCGCCGTGCATGTTGCCGTGATCGGTGATCGCGACCGCCGGCATGCCCAGCCGATTGGCCTCGGCGAACAGATCCTTGAGCCGGGCGGCGCCGTCGAGCATCGAATACTCGGTGTGCACGTGCAGGTGCACGAACGAGTCAGACACCCGGAGCCCCCCTTTTCGACCGTCCCCCACCGGCCCTGCGACCGACGACAGCGAGCCTAGT
>DASVVF010001030.1:0-1751 GCA_036386695.1 Catenuloplanes sp.
TGTTACCCTGGACACAGCGAAAGGGGTTTCGAACCTATGGTTTTCAGTGTCGGCGAGACCGTTGTTTACCCCCACCACGGGGCCGCACTCATCGAGGCGATCGAGACTAGGGTGATCAAGGGCGAGCCTAAGCAGTATCTCGTACTGCGGGTTGCTCAGGGTGACCTTACCGTGCGGGTGCCCGCTGAGAACGCCGAGATCGTCGGCGTGCGTGAGGTGGTTGGCGAAGAGGGCCTGGGCAAGGTCTTCGATGTCCTCCGCGCTCCGCACACCGAAGAGCCGACCAACTGGTCGCGGCGCTACAAGGCAAATCTTGAGAAGTTGGCCTCGGGCAATCCGCTGAAGGTTGCCGAGGTCGTTCGTGACCTGTGGCGTCGTGAGCGGGAGCGGGGTCTTTCGGCGGGCGAGAAGCGGATGCTCGCCAAGGCCCGTGACATTCTCGTCGGTGAGGTGGCGCTCGCCGAGAAGAGCACCAAGGACGAAGCGGAATCCCTGCTCGACAAGGTGCTCACTGAGGCGTAAGGCCAGCCACGGCACGGTCGGGGTGTTCGTTCCCGTCCCGCGTTCGACGAACCCCAGGACCGCGACGTGACCGCGCAGCTCAACCCGCGCGGTGACGTCGCGGTCCTTGTCGCGGCTGCGGGCGCCGGGGTACGCCTTGGGCCCGGCGGTCCGAAGGCCCTGCGACGCCTGGCCGGCGAGCCGCTGCTGGTGCACGCCATCCGCCGCGTCGCCGCGGCGCCTTCGGTACGCACGATCGTGGTCGCCGCCCCGGCCGCGGATACTCCGGCCGTCCGGGAACTACTGGCCTCGGTCGCGCCCGTGATCGTGGTCGCCGGCGGGGCGCAGCGACAGCAGTCGGTGGCCGCGGCGTTGGCCGCGGTGCCCGCCGGCCCGACCATCATCCTGGTGCACGACGCGGCCCGTTCGCTGGCTCCCGCCCTGCTGGTGGAGTCGGTGGCCGCCGCCGTGCGCTCGGGCGCCGATGCCGTCATCCCGGTGCTGCCGGTCGTCGACACGATCAAGCGGGTGGACCCCGACGGCGCGGTCCTCGACACGGTGGACCGGTCGGTGCTGCGCGCCGTCCAGACCCCGCAGGGCTTCCGGCGCGTTGTCTTGGAGGCGGCGCACGCCTCGGCGGGAGATCCACTCACCGACGACGCGGGGCTGGTGGAGCGGCAGGGCGTCGCGGTGGTCTGCGTGCCCGGCTCGGACCACGCCATGAAGATCACCCGACCGATCGACCTGGTCCTGGCCGAGCACCTGCTGAGCCATCCCGGGGCGAGGTGAGCGGCCCCCGGGGCCACCCCGCCATCGATCATCCGCCGCACGCCCGCGCGGTCAGCGGTCTGCGTGACCGAGGGAGGCGTGCGCCTCGAACAGCCGGGTCGGTAGCGACCCGCTCAGGGACAGCGCGGCCATCCGCGCGGCCAGGGCGCGGTGCGGGCGCGGGTGCCCCTGCCGGATCAGGCCCGCCAGCCACCGCTTCTCCAGCCGCCGGCCGGCCAGCATGACGACGGTCGAGACCCCGACGCTGGTGGCCAGCGCGATCCCCTGCTGTCGAGTCAGCTGCGGCGGCACCGGTGCCCCCGCTCCCTGTTCCGGTTGGTCGTCGCGGGTGGCGCCGGCCCGGAACACCGACGGGTCCATCCTGGTGAGAGCCGCTATGACGCCGCCCACCACAGCGACCCGGGCCAGGCGTCGCTGCCGGGTGCGCAGGCCGCCCGCGGCCACCCACGCCGCGGTACACG
>DASVVF010001031.1:0-13846 GCA_036386695.1 Catenuloplanes sp.
GTCGAGGAGTTCGCCCTGCGCCGCGCCGTCGGCACCCCACGCTCACTGCTGGCCGGGATCGTGCTCGCCGAGACACTGCTGACCGGTCTGCTCACCGCCGCCGCGGCGATCGGCGCGAGCGTGGCCGGCCTCAAGGTCCTCACCATGGTGGCCGGCGAATCCGAACCGTTCCTGCGCGACGTCCAGTTCCCCTGGGACGCCGGGATCGCCGGCATCATCGCCGGGCTCATCGCCGGCGTCCTCGGCGGCTTCATCCCCGCCCTGCGCGCCGCCGGTATCCCCATCGCCACCGTCATGCGCGCCTGACCCCGGTGGGCTGGCGCCGGCCGCCTATGCTGGGCCCCGGCCAGCTGTCGAGGACCGGAGGGTGTCGACAATGTCAGACGAGGCGATCGGATTCGTGCTCGCCGCGGCGGTGCTCGTATCGGCCATGGTGGCGCTCGGCGCCTGGCTCGCCGGCCGGCTTTCCGCCTCCCCGCTGGTGATCACGGCGGCGGCCGTACTGGGGACCCTCGGCCTGGGGATGCTCGGCGGGCGGATACCGGCCGTAGCCGCGGCCACGATGGTCTGGGGTCTGGGGGTCGCCGCGACGGTGACGCTCCTCGTGCGGTTGAGGATGGGACCGGCCATTGTGGCCGGTGTGCTCGGCGGCGCCATCGCCGTCCAAGCGGCCATCATCGCGTTCGTGACCGTCCGGTTCGACGCGTTCGCCGCTCCGCGCGACGAAGCACACCTGTGGTTGCCGGCCATGTTCGGGGCGGTCCGGCAACTCGGCGGCCCGGTTGACGACCAGCGCGAGCAACCGTTCTGGGTCCAGTTGTCGACCGACGCGAACGTGCTGCCGTGGCTGTTCCTTCTGCTGACGGGCTTCGTCCTGGCCTACGTCGTGCGGCGCCGGGCGGGCAGCCCGCGCGGCCTGCCGACAGCGGCCGCGTAGCTCTCCGGTCGACACCCACCTGCGGGCGCCGGCGCCCGGCAGGTGCCTCCGGCCGGCGGACAACTGACCGAAACGACAACCACGAACGGGCCCTGCCTGATCACTCGGCAGTGCCCGTTCGTGGTGTCCCACACTCGATGTCACCACCGGGTGGTCCGACGATGCCCCGGCCGGTCGGCACGGGTCCGGCACCGTCACTGCCCGGTGGTCAGGCCCCAACTCCGGCGCAACGCGCCGAAGACCCGGTGGAAATCCGGGAAGGTCTTCTTGACGCAATCCGGCTGGTTCAGCACCAGGCCGTCGGCCCGCAGCCCGGTCACGCTGAACGCCATGGCGATCCGGTGGTCGCCGTAACAGTCGATCAGCGCCGGTTGGGGGCTGCCGGGCCAGATCTCGATCCAGTCCCGACCGGTCTGCACCCGGATGCCCATCGCGCGCAGGTTGGTGGCGCACGCCTCCAGCCGGTCACATTCCTTCACCCGGGTGTTGTGGACGTCCTCGATCCGCACCGGGCCGTCGGCGAACGGCGCGATCGCCGCGAGCGTGGGCATCGTGTCGGAGATGTCCCGCATGTTGACGGTGATCCCGGAAAGCTTGCCGACGCCGGTGACGGTGGTCTGCGCGTCCTCCATCCGCACATCGCAGCCCATGGCCTGCAGCACCTCGCAGAACCGGATGTCACCCTGGAGGGCGTGCCGGCCCAGCCCCGGCACGGTGACGGTGTTGCCGCTCAGGGCCGCCGCCGCGAAGAAGTAGCTCGCGGTGGACGCGTCGGGCTCTATCGCGTAGGGGCGGGCGACGTACCGCTGGGGTGCCACGGTGAAACTGTCCCCGTCGTGCAGCACGGTGACGCCGAAGTCGCGCATCATCCGCACGGTCATCTCCACGTACGGCTTCGACACCATGTCCGTGACCCGCACCCGCAGGCCCTCGGTCATCAGCGGTGCGGCCATCAACAGGGCCGTGAGAAACTGCGAGGACACCGAGGCGTCCAGCTCAAGGGACCCACCGGGCAGCCCCTTCGCGTCGATCCGGACCGGCAGGTGCCCGGCCGGGCCGTCGAAACTCAACGAGGCACCGAGCTCGCCCAACGCGTCGGTGAGCGGACCGATGGGCCGCCGCCGCATCTGCGCCGAGGCGTCGAACCGGAACCGACCGTGCCCGACCGCGGCCAGCGCCGGCAGGAACCGGGCGGCGGTGCCGGCGTCGCGGCAGTAGACGTCGGCCTCCCGAGCCGGTGGCCCGGCCGGGTTGCCCACGACGACCCAACCGTCGGCGCCGTCGGACACCTCGTAGCCCAGTGTGACCAGCCCTTGCCGGAACGCCTGGGTGTCGTCCGAATCCAGCGCCCCGCTCAGCAGCGACGATCCGTCCGCGCTCGCGGCGAGGAACAGCGCCCGCGCGGTCAGCGATTTGGAACCGGGCAGCTCAACAGTCGTCACGGACTCCACCTTCACCGTTACCACCCCTCACCGGCCGTGAGGGGGATCAGTTTACCGACCTCGCTGACCGGGCTGCGCCCGCTGCGAGCCGACCCGGTGGCCGCCGCCCAAGGACCAGGTTTCCCCAACCGACGCCTCCACGAGCGCTCCCAGGCCATGAGCGCGAACCAACTGCGCCCCGCCCTGCGTGGCACCATGCTCTACACCGAGCGTTACCTGGCGCTGACCTCGCCGTCTGCGTAACCGCACGGGCTCACCTGAGCACCGCCACGGGCGCTTGACGTACCGGGTGCGTGGGCAGGCCCGGCCGAGGTGGCCGCCGAACCCCTTCCCGGCGCGTCAAGCCCGCGGTGTTTGATGCGGCGAGGGCTGCCGGCTCCGCGGAGCGTCACCTCGCGACGCTCGTTCCATCGGCGCGGGTGCCCACGTCCGGACACCTCGGATGCCGAAGGGTCAGGCCGTGGCCGAGACGACCAGCATCTCGCACGGTCCGGTGAAGCCGTCCGGACCCTCGAACTGCCGTAGCGCGTTCTCGATCTCCTCCCAGGCAGCCTCCCGCTCGGCTGGGGGGAGCCCGGCCAGCATCTGGTGGAGCGCCCCGAAGGACTCCCGCTCGAACCGGACGCACTCCGCCGCGGAAGCCATCCGAACCGGCGACGGCACCACCTCGACGCCGACGTCCCGGAACCCGGCCTCGGTCAGGACCTGTTCGGCGGCCCCCGGTGCGCCGAGGCTGAACGGTCCTGGCTGACCTGGTTGCGGCGGCGGAAGCTGCGCGCGGCGGCGGATGATCCCGATCGGGATGGAGAAGAACCCGTTGCGGTCCGCGGTCGAGTAGACCACCGCGGAGATCCGCCCCCCGGGTCGCAGCGCGGCGTGCATCCCGGCCAGGGCAGCCCGCTGATCCGGAAAGTAGATCAGACCGACCCGGGAGATGACGGCGTCGAAGGTGCCAGCGCCGACGGCGATCTGTTCGCCGTCGAGTTCGCGGGTGGCGACGTTGGTCAGGCCGGCGTCGGCGGCCGCCTTGGCCGCGTAGCCGAGGATCGCCGGCGAGATGTCGGTGGCCAGCACGTGGCCGGACGGGCCGGCGCGACGGGCCGCCGCGAGACTCTGCCCGCCTGCGCCGGCGGCGACGTCCAGCACCCGGCTGCCGTCGGTGACCCGGGCCGAGTCGAGCATCCGTGCGGTGGCGTCCCCCAGCCACGTCTCAATGGTCGGGCCCCACCCATGCCACGCCTCAGCGGCCTCCTCCCACTGGGCCCGGGTGGTGCTCTTGTAGCGGATCGGATCGAACGTGGTGGTCATGGTGTCCTCCGGAGTCGTCGGATCGGTCTTCACCCGGTACGCGCCAGAAGTGCGCCCGCGTCCGCCAGAACCGGCCTGGCACCTCCCGGACCCGCGCGCGACAGGACACAATGCGGTGGTGTCCCACTTTGTCGGCCGCACCGAACCGTTGGGCCGACTGCTCGCCGCCCATCGGGCGTGCGCCGCCGGGCCGGACCCGCGGTGGTCCGGACTGGTCCTGGTCACCGGCGAGTCCGGGATCGGTAAGACCGCGCTGCTGAGCCGGTTCGCTGCTGAGGCCGTCGCCGGGTCCGGGGCGGTGCTGCGGGGCACCTGCTGGGACGACGACCGGGCACCGGCCTGGTGGCCGTGGACCCAGGCACTGCGTGGTCTCCTGCACGACCGCGAGGATCTCCGGCGGGACGCCGACCCCGACCTGGCCGCGATCGTTCCGGAGACGGTCGGCCCGGCCCTCGGAGCCGCACCCGACGACGCCAGCCGGGTACGCGTCTTCGACGCGGTGGGCCGGCTGCTGTCGCGGGCCGCGGCCACCGGACCCGTGGTGGTGATCCTCGACGACCTCCAGTGGGCCGACGTGTCGTCGGCGGATCTCCTGCGCTTCCTCGCCCAGCAGGTCACGACCGGAGGGCTCCTGCTGGTCGGCGCGTACCGGCCCGGTGAGCCGCCGGCCGGCGTGGCGGCGGCGCTCGCGGATCTGGCCACCGCCGCCGAACTGATCAATTTGCGCGGGCTGGATCCGGCGGAGGTGGCGGACCTCGTACGGACGGTGTCCGGTGACGAGGCGGTGGCCCGCTGGGCGACCCTCGTACACCAGCGCAGCGCCGGGCACCCCTTCTTCGCCCGCGAACTGTGCCACCTGTTGGAGGCCGGTGGCACGGCCGCCGGCGTGCCGGCCGCGGTCCGCGACGCCATCGGACGCCGGCTCGGGCGGCTGCCGAACGGCTGCGCCGGGCTACTCGAAGCGGCCGCGGTCGCCGGCACCACGCTCCTGCCGGATGTGTTGAGCGATGTCTGCGCCGAGTCGGCGGACACGGTCGCCGACCGGATCGAACAGGCACGGGCCGCCGGGGTGCTGATCGAGGACGCCGACCCCGGTAAGGCGCGCTTCGCCCACGATCTGTACCGGGAGACGATCTACCTCGCGCTGTCCCCGGCACGGCGGCTCGAACTGCACGAGCGCGTCGGTCGGGCGTTGCAGCGCCGACACGAGCGCGGCGGCCCGGTGTTCCCGGCCGAACTGGCCCGCCACTTCGTCGCCGCGATCCGGCGGTCCGGGCCTGACCCGGCAGTCACCTGGGCACACGCGGCGGCCGTCGCGGACACCGCCCGGTACGCCTTCGCGGAGGCGGCCGACCACCTGACCCGGGCACGCGCCGCAGTCGCCGACGCCGGTCACCAGCTGGCGGACGCCGACCAGATCCACCTTCTGGTCCGGGAAGCCGACCTGCGGCTGCGGGCCGGAGACACGCACCAGGCGCGGGCCCTGCTCGACACCGCCCGGCAGAGCGCCGCAGCCACCGGCGAAGGCGAACTGCTCGGCGCGGTGGCGCTGGGCCTGGACCGGGTCGGCGCCCGATTCGCCATGCCACGTACCGACCTGATCACCGTCCTGGAAGCCGCCCGCGCGGCCCTCGACGGGCAGGGCACCCCGACCGAGGCGCAGGTGACCGCAGCCCTGGCCCGCCAGTTGCAGCACTCAGTGCCAGCCGACCGTCCACGGGCCAGGCCGTACGCCGAGCAGGCGGTGTCCATCGCCCGCCGCCTCGACGATCCGGGCACCCTCGCCAGCTGCCTGCTGGCCCAACACGACACGCTGTGGATGCCCGGCACCGGCACCCGACGGGCCGCGATCGCCGCCGAGATCGCCGACGCCGCACGGCGAGCCGCTGACCCGGAGCGACATGCCCAGGCGCTGCTGCTGTCGGCGACCGCGCAACTGGAGAACGGCTCAGCCGCCTTCCGGGCCGCCCTGGCCGAATACGCCCACGTAGCCGAAAAACTGCTTCAACCACGGCACAACTACATGCTGCTGACCCGGCAGGCCGCACTCGCCCTGCTGGACGGCGACATCGAGGACGGCGACCGACTCAGCCGCGAGGCCGAAGCCGTCGGCGAGGCGGTGGGAGAAAGCGACACCGGCAACGTCCGGATGTCGCAGCGACTGGAGATCGTCCGGGCCCGCGCGGACCCCGACGAACTGCGCCGAACCGCCGCCGAGGCAGTGCGCTGGTGGATCGGCGCGCCGGCACACGCCCACGCGGTCGCGGCCGGTTTCCTGGCCAGGGCCGGTGACCTGACGGCTGCCCGCCGAGAGGTGGACACCGTGCTGGCCCTGGATGACTGGCGCGCCGACCGCTCGTACCTCTGGTCGGTCTTCGTGGGCGAGCTGGCCGCCGCCGCCATCGCGCTGCACGACCGGGCGCTCTGCGAGCTGCTGCTCAACGACCTGAAACCGCTGGCCGACACCTGCGCCGTCAACGGCGCCCTGGTCTGCTTCACGGGCGCGCACGCACACCGCGTCGGCCTGCTGCAGGCCGCGTTGGGAGACCCGGCACGGGCCGGCGACTCGCTGCGCCGAGCGATCGACACACACCGGCGGCTGGGTGCCCGCAGCTGGGAGGAGGAGAGCCGCCGCGCCCTCGCCGCCCTCGGCACACCGGCACCCACCAGCGGGGCGACCATGCGCCTGGTCGGTGACCTGTGGCAGGTCGACTACCGAGGGCGGAGCGCTCACCTGCGCAACGCCAAGGGCCTTCGCGACCTGGCCGTGCTGCTGGCCCGCCCCGGCACCGACGTGCCCGCGGTGGAACTGGCGGCCCAGGGCGGCCCGTCGGTGGTGGACCGGATCGCGGACGAACCGATGCTCGACCTGACCGCGCTGCGGCGGTACCGGCGGCGGCTGGCCGACCTCGCCGACGAACTGGCAGCCGCGGCGGCCGACGCGGACCTCGCACGGCAGCAACGGGCCGGCGACGTGCGGGAACGGCTGCTCCTCGAAGTGCGTCGCGCCACCCGGCCCGGCGGGACCGTCCGCACACTGGGCCCGACCGCGGCGGAGCGTGCCCGGAAGGCGGTCACCGCCCGGATCCGGGACGCCATCCGGAGGATCGGCGAGGTGCTGCCGGAACTGGCCAGCCACCTGGACCGGACCGTGCGCACCGGCCACGTCTGCCGCTACGACGGCGAACCGGTCGTCCCACCCGGGAAACACCAATGACCAGCGGGTCTGCGGGGCCCTGATCCCGAGCGACCGGGTCGCGGATCAGAAACCGTACTGCTCCGGAAAACACCCGCGACACGACATCTCGTTGTGACCGGTGCGTCCACATCCGGAACGCCGTCTGGCTAGAGCCACCGGCGCACGCGACGTTGGTAGTCGGTGTAGGTCTGGCCGAACCGCCGGCTGAGGTACTGCTCTTCGGGGCGAATGACCAGCTGGCGCACGGCGACGATCACGAGCGGCCAGAGCACCAGGGGCCACCAGGAACCGAGCAGCAGCGCCAGGCCGAGGTAGGCGATGACCAGACCGGTGTACATCGGGTTGCGGGACAGGCGGTACGCGCCGCCGGTGAGCAGGGTCGCCACGGGATGGTGGGGCACGATCGTGGTGCGATGGCGGATCACGGCGGCGACGCCGGCGAAGTTCAGCGCCAGCCCGAGGGCGGCGACGACCGCCCCGGCGACCGCGGTGGCGGGTCGCCCGCCGAGCGGGAGCACGACCACGCTGTTGATGGCCATGCCACCGGCGACGCCGGCGGCGTAGTACAGCGGCGGCGGTATGAAAATCACTCGAGCGCCTCGCGGCGGCGCTCCCACGGTGGCTGACATCGCTTCTCCTTAGGTAGAGTTCAACTCTAACCAATAGAGCACTACACTCACGCGGTGGCTGTCAAGAGGCGGTACGAATCGGCCCACCGACAGGAGCAGGCCCAGCGCACGCGCCGGACAATCCTGGACGCGGCCGCGGCCCTGTTCGTCGAGCCCGGCTACGCGGCCACCCCGCTGACCGCCATTGCCGCCCAGGCGGGGGTCGCGATCCAAACGGTGTACAAGGTCTTCGGCAGCAAGCAGGCGCTGCTCTCCGCGCTCGTCGACGTCACGGTTGCCGGCGACGACGACCCCGTGGGCCTGCCCGACCGTCAGTTCGTATCGGAGATCCGGGCGCTGACCGACGCCCGGGCGAAGCTGGACCGCTACGCCCGGCACCTCGTCGACACCCACGCCCGGCAGGCCCAGGTGATGCTCGCCCTCGCCGCGGCCGCGACCGCCGATCCCGAAGCCGCGGCAATCTGGCGCAAGAACCTCGACGATCGTCGCAACGGCATGACCATGCTCGCCGTCGACCTGGCCTCGACCGGCCAACTCCGGCCAGAGCACACCGTCGACACCGCTGCCGACGTGCTGTGGCTGGCCATGGACGTGCGCAACTACGACTGGCTCGTGCGCCAGCGCAGCTGGCAACCCGGGCGCTTCCAGCGCTGGTACGTCGACACCGTCGCCGCAGCGCTCCTCACAGCGGCAGGATCATCGACGCCCGTCGAAAGCGCCTGACACGGTGCTGGCGCTGGATGACCGGGCGCCGACCGTTCGTACCCCTGGCCCGGTCGGCAGTCGTCAACCCGTCCACGGAGGACCGGGAATCACGCGTTGCGGCTAGGCTCTCGTCTGTCGTCCGGTCGATTCGACGTGGAGCAGTGGCGCCGCATCGTTGCCGGCGTGCTCGGACGACGCGGCGCGACCGCGTGGTGTTTCGATCGCCTGGGGAGGTGCGGGGTGCTGGGCCGGGATCCGGACGAGGCGCAGGAGTGGGTGCGGTCGTGGACGGGGCAGGTGTCGGCGCAGGCGCATGCCGCCGCGGAGCTGTCCGACCGGGTTGCGGCGGTGACCGCGTCGGCGTCCGAAGTGGACGGCGCGGTGCGGTGACGGTGGCGTCGTCCGGCGTGTTGACGGATCTTCAGCTGGACGATCGGGTGGGGCGGTTGCCGGCCGCCGAGCTTGCCCGAGTGATCATGACGGCAGTGGCGCGGGCCCAGGCCGGGCTTGTCGAGCAGGTGGCGACGGTGGTGCGGGAGACGGTCGGCGCAGACTCGGAGACCGGCAGAGTGGTGCTGGCCTCGTACGAGCGGCGATTCCCAGCGCCTTCGGACGATTCAGTTCGGTCGGACGACCCGGCGGATGGGCGCACCGATAGCGGCGGCCGGACCTCCCGTCGTGGCTGGTGACGGCGAGACGCGGATGCCGACGGCCGCAGTGGCCCGGCACGCCGGGTCGGTCGATCACGCCGCCGAGGCGATGGACACCGGCCGCCAGGCGGCGGCGCAGGTGCAGATGGGAGCGGAGGCGTACGGGCAACTCTGCGCCTTCCTGCCCGGCCTGATCGGTGCGGTGGCCGACCGGGCGGTGACCGCGTTGGGTGAGTCGGCGTCCGCGCTGCGGGAAACCGCGCTGAGCCTGCGGTCCGCTGTAGCCGCAGCCGAGGACACCGATGCGGACGCGGCGCGGCGGATCGTCGACGTCGGTGGGCGGATCGAGTTGCCGCTGTGACGGACGTGGCGGTTCCCAACCCGCTGATCGCGTTGCGGCAGGATTCGACCCGCTGGTACACCGGCATCGGGTTGGTGGACAGCGTCGCCGACGCGGTGGCCGGGATCGAGTCCGGCAGTTGGATCGACACCACGATCGGCGGGGTGGCCACCGGCCTGGACACGCTGGCCACGGTGCTGGATCCGCTGGGCTCAGTGGTCAGCTGGGGTGTCGGCTGGCTGCTGGAGCACGTCAGGCCGCTGTCCGATGCGCTGGACTGGCTGGCCGGCGACCCCGACCAGATCACCGCCCATGCGCAGACGTGGCGCGACGTCGCGGCCCACACCCGCGACGTCGCGGCCGATCTGCAGGCGGCCGTGGCGGCGCAGATCGGCGAGTGGGGCGGCGCATCCGCCACGGCGTACCGGGGGCACCTGGCCGGCCAGGTGCAGGCGATGAACGGACTCGCCCGGGCCGCGGGCGGCATCGCCGCCGTGGTGGAGGGCGCCGGTCTGCTCGTTGCGCTGGTGCGGGAGCTGGTCCGGGACCTGATCGCGGACTTCGTGTCGGTGCTGGCGGTGCGGCTGCCGATGTGGCTGGCCGAGGCCGGCCTGACGTTGGGCGCGGCCACCCCGCTGGTGGTCTCGCAGGTGGGCAGCCTGGTCGCGAAGTGGGCGGCGCGGATCGGCAAGCTGCTCACCGCGCTGCTTGCCAGCCTGCGCCGGCTGACCCCCATGCTGGCTCGGCTGGGTGACCTGATGGACGGGCTCAGCGCGCTGCTCCGCCGTACCGCGCGTACGGACGGCACGCGGCCCGCACCCGGTACCGGCCCAGACGGACAGCCCGCGGCCCCCGCCAGCGGCGAGCTGGACCCGATGGGGCGCCGGTCGGACTGGGCCGACCCGGCGGCGCATCCGCTGCCGCCGCCGCGGCCGGCGGACGGGCACCTGCCTGCCGGCGATCCGGTCTACCACCGGCCCGGCGGCACGGCCATCGGCTACGACAGCTCCACCCTGCGCAACTTCGACGTCGTGGCACCCGAGCCCGGCCACCACGACGTCGTCGTTCACGGCGAACGCAACGGCCTGTTCCGCCCCGGCCTGCTCGGCGCCGACGGCGGGAACCATCCGGCGAACTACACCCACCCGGCGCAGATCGCCGACGCCGTGCGCAGCAACCCCCATTACGACGGCGGACCGGTTCGGCTGGTGTCCTGCCACACCGGCACCGTCGACCCCAACGCCAGCGTCCCGCCCGCCGCGCAGCAGGTCGCCGACGCCCTCGGCGTGCCCGTGACAGCGCCAACCAACGCGGTCGGCGTGAGTACCTACGGCCAAGCCGGGCAGGTACAGCGCATCAGGGACGGCGGCCGGTGGGTAACGTTCTATCCGGGTGGTGGTCAATGATGGGTAGCCGGACATTGAGGTTCGCCGGCATGTTCCGCGAGCTAGGGCATGTCGGACTCGACGTAGTCCAGGAAAGCATCTTCGACAAGGTCATGCCCGCTGACCTGCCTGATCTGGACGACGTCGTCGCATACCTCAACTCCGGTCCTCGCATCATCGACATGATGGACGTGGCAGACGACGTATTCGACCCCTCCCGGCAAATCCTCAATGGGTCTTCGATCCACACCGACGGCGCCTGGCTGTGGCGCGAAGACCTCGCCTACTACCTCAAACGGCATCGCGTCGCGGTACCCGACGATCTGCTGGCGCTCATTCGCGAGCGTACCTACGTCGTGCCCCCGCTCGACGAACACGCGCTACGCGAGTGCGCCCCGGTGGCCGAGGACCTGATGTTCTGAGGCGCGACACGACGCGGATGAAGGGCTGGTACCTGCACCCGACGTCCTGAGGTCCCGGCGACAGGGTCTTAGCGAGGATGTCTGCGAGGACGAGTCGGTGGCGTTCATCGCCAGGTCGCCGGCCTACCGGTGAGCGGAAGGCGGCTAATCGGCAGGCCAGAGGCTGTTTCTGTGGGCCGCCGGGGACTCGAACCCCGAACCTATGGAGTCTCAGTTCGGATGATCAGCATTAATCATGCGAGGTCAGTTGGAGCCCCGTTGATCAGGCGGCACGTACGTTGTTGGCGTCGACCGTTTCATCGCCGATCAGGTCGGTCAACCGGCGATCACATCAATCATGGGTAACAAAATAGGTAACGCGGGAGCTGGCCCGGCTGCACCTGGGTTGGCTCCCGCTGGCTAGTGGTCAGCGCGCACGGTGCACCGCTGATTCGGCAGGAGCTGATGTTCCCGAAGCCGCTCGGCGGCGATCTGAACATGGCGGTCAGTAAACATGCGAGCTTTGCGGAGACTCCAAGCGGCGACCCGCTCGGCGATCACCGTGGTCTGCGCGGTCGGCGGGTCCTGCTCGGCGGCGAAGTGCACCGTTGCGAGCAGTTCCAAGCTGTACGGAGTCTCGAAGCCGTCGACCAGGTCGAGGAGGGCGTCGACGCGGTCCGCATACTGCGGATGTTGATCGAGCAACTCATAAGCGGCCTTGGCGCCTGCGGGCAGCGGGTTGATAGGCGCGAACTCGGACACCGAGGCTGACCGGTCTCCGTAGCCCACCAAATAGTGACCTTCGAGCTTGTCCAAGACATTGCTGAGCGCAGGCGCATAAGGGCCGTAACGGCCTCGGTTGAAGCCCAAGCGCAGCGGCGTGCCCAGTAGCTGGAGGAAGTAGGCCAGCTTCTGAATCTCCAGCTCGCTAGCGCCGTTACGGACTTCCTGAAGGCGGGCTCGGTCGAGGTACCGGCTTATGGCAACCAGCAGAAGTGCTCGCTGTTTCGTCAATTCCGGTCGTGGGGTCGCGTTGGGCATGGTCGCTGGTGCGGGTGCGCCCTCGGGCGCGAAGATGATGGCTCGCACGGCCACCATCCGTGCGCAAGCCTGCTCGATCGCGGGACGCACGTCGCTCCAGGCGAGGCCGCCGTTGCCGCAGCCCAGGGCCGGTATGGCAATGGAGGTGATGCCATGCTGAGCGACTACGTCGACGAGGTCATCGAGGCCCGCCTGGATGTCGTGCACACGGGAAGGGTTACGCCAGTGCTGCTTCGTCGGAAAGTTGATGATGTATCGGCGCGGCCCGACCAAGCCGGTGTCGAACACGAACATCCGCCCCAGCTGCACATCGCCGCGGGCGCAGGCGCTGCGATATGCGCGGTAGTTAGCCGGGTACGCCCGCTTGAACTGCAAAGCGATGCCTTTGCCCATGATCCCGACCGTGTTGACCGTGTTGACCAGTGCGTCCGCGTCAGCTGCCAGCAGGTTGCCGTGTCCGTCCTCGATGATCATCGTCACCTCCGCTCGAATCCGTAGTACCAGCTGCGTCTGACAAGTACCCGGCCGACCAGCAAGGTTCCCGCCAACCTTGTCCGAACCGTGTCGGCCTGAAGATCACTGTATGCCCCCACGCTGTGGATCACTGAGAGGGGAACATGACGGTGCACGAGAAACTCCGCCATCCGGCGACGTTGTCGGTCCGGATCGTCAGGCACATTGTTCCAGCGTTCGGCCGTCATCAGCGGCCAATCGACCATCTCGTCGAGCCGGTCGAGATCTGAGCTGAACTCCGTGGTGGCGTTGGCCGCGTTGCCGTCAGTGGCGACCCACGTGAGCTGGGCGTCGATGACCGCGCCCACGGTGGCGGCGAGATACACAAGCGGACGATCCCCGCCGGGATAGCGACCGGCGATGCTGTCGCGGTGGTCGCAGGCGATGCGGTACATCATCGGTGAGCGGGGCGCGAAGTAGAACGGCACATAGTCTCCGACGCAGCCGCCCGGGTGAACCGGGATCGTCCGACGTCGTCGTGCCTCCTTAATCGCCAGATCACCAACTTCGGCCTGCATCAATCCCTGCTGAGCGATGCGGTCGCACACCAGCTCGCCGCTCTCCACGATATGCGGCAGGTTATCGATGTGGGTGAAGTGGAGCAGCCAGCGGCTGCGGGTCAGGGTCTGTCCCGTGGCGGTCATCTACTGCAGACCTCCAGGTCGACATCTTGGCGCGGTAGACGGGCATCAGCCTTCGGTCGCCGCACGGTAGGACAGTGGAGAGATGTCAGTGGTTCAGGGGAAGGCGCTCCAGAACCCCGAAGGTCGGCTGCATCAGGGCTGCGAAGTGCTGGACGAGGCGTTCGGTCACGACTGGATCTCTCAAGACGACACCGACTTCGAGGTTGGTAGACAGCGCCCTGTCGGTGAGGTTGGCGCTGGTGATCAACGCGACGGTGGCATCGGCGGCAATGAACTTGGCGTGGAGGGCCGATCGTGAGGTTCCGGTCGCAGGACGTCGGTGGGCCGGCCAGTGCCAGAAGGCAGCCACGTCCTTGAGTGGGGAGAAGGTGGCCGAAGATCCGGCCTGGCCTCGAAGAGTGCCTCCACTGCTGGCGGAGCCCTCCAAGACCAAGTCGATACGGACGCCACGAGCGGCCGCGGAGCATAGTTCTTCGATCACCTCGGCTACGCCATAGGCCGCGAAACTGACGACGAGCAACGACGTGCGGGCGCTGCGGATGATTTCGATCAACACCGAGCTGGTGAGGCGAACCGCGACCGAGGAGCTGGTCGGCCCGCTGATGACCAATTCCGTCCGTTGCTCGACAGCCGTTTGATGCGTCTGGGCCGC
>DASVVF010001032.1:0-7975 GCA_036386695.1 Catenuloplanes sp.
GTGGCGGGCGGGCGCTGAGCGCCGCCCACCGATCGGCCAGGCCGCTGGCCCGCCACACCGCCCACAGCACCTGTTCGGCGGTGGCGCCGGGCGCGGCAGCGGCCTGCTGCGTGGTGGCGATGAGCGCGGCCACCGTCTTCGCCGGCGTCGCCCAACGCCGGTCGACGGCGGCCAGTTGGTCCGGCTCCCACAACGCGTCGATGATCAGCTCACCGGACGGGCGGCGGTCGCCGGTGGCCAGTGCCAGTGCCCGTAGGCCCTGCCGGAGCCGGCGCTCGGCGAGCGGATCGGCGCCGCCCAACGGCGAGTGCAGCAGGGCGACGGCCGCCTCCTCGTCGAGCCGCTCGGGTTCCAGGGCGCAGCGCAACAGCAGCAGGAACGGGGCGACCGCCGGTTGCAGGTGCAGCGGCAGGTCCTCGGCGTGGGTCACCGTGGGCACCCCCGCGGTGTGCAGGGCGCGCTGCAACGCCGGCAACTGCAGCACGGTGGAACGCAGCAGCACCGCCATCCGGGACCACGGCACCCCGTGCAGCAGGTGGGCCTCGCGCAGGGTGTGCGCGATGTACGCGGCCTCGCTGGTGGCCGTGCGGAAGGTGTGCACGGCCGCCTGCCCCCCGGCGGTGTCCGGCGCGGGCCGCAGCAGCCGGTGTCCGACCGGCCCGCGCAGGCGTCGGGCCAGCCGGCGGGTCGCGGCGAGCACCGCCGGACCGGTGCGGTAACAGGTGCTCAGGGTCACCGTCGCGGCCACCGCCCCGGAGGCGGTGCGGAACCGGTGCGCGAAACTCGACACGATGCCCGGGTCGGCGCCACGGAACCCGTACACCGACGAGTCGGGGTCGCCGAACGCGACCAGCGGGGGGCCACCACCGGCGAGCAGGCCCAGCAGCTCGATCTGCGCCGGGTCGGTGTCGGCGAGCTCGTCGACGTAGACGTACGCCAGCCGGGCGCGTTCGGCGGCGAGCAGCGCGGGGTCGTCGATCAGCAGGCCGGCGGCGGCGCGGACCAGCTCGGCCGGGTCGTACGCCGCCGAGCCGCGGCTGGTGGCGTCGCGCAGGGTCAGGACGGCGACGTACTGCCGCAGGAAGCGGGCGGCGGCCGGCCAGTCGGCCCGGCCCAGCCGCTCGCCCAACCGGGCCAGCTCGACCGGGCCGGTACCGCGTTCGGCGGCGCGTTGCATGAGGTCGCGCAGCTGTTGGGCGAACGCCCGGGTGGGCAGCGCGGGCCGCAGCTCAGCCGGCCAGCCGATCGGGTCGACGGCGTCCTCGTCGCCGACCACCGCCAACAGCTCCCGGATGACCAGGTCCTGCTCCGGGCCGGTGAGCAGCCGTGGCGAGGGCTCCCCGCGCTCGACGGCGGCCCGGCGCAGCAGCCCGAACGCGTAGGCGTGGAAGGTGCGTACCAGCGGCTCGTGGACCACCTGGCCGGCGTCGCCGGAGATGCGCGCCTCGATGCGGTGCCGCAGGGCGGTGGCGCCCCGGCGACCGAACGTCAGCACCAGGATGTGTTCCGGATCGACACCCTGCGCCACCCGGGCGGCGACCGCCTCCACCAGGGTGGTGGTCTTTCCGGTGCCCGGCCCTCCCACCACCAGCAGCGGGCCGTCGGTGTGCGCGATGACGTGCTGTTGCACGGCGTCGTCGAGGAGCACCGGCGCGGCCGCGGCCGGCCGGCGGACCAGCCGGTGCGCCTGCATGCCGCCATCACACCATGGCGGTACGACGACCCCGCACGCCGGCCGATCGACCCGCGGCCGTCCTGCTCAGAGTTTCCCTCTGGTCGTCCTACTCAGAGTTTCCCTCTGGTGACGACAACCCGGTGTCCCAGGTGGTGGGCCACCTCGGCGACGAACGCGATTCTCAGTGGCGGCCAGTTCCAGAACGTCAGACCGAGGAATCCGACCGCGAACGGCCACCCGCCGATCCAGTGCCAGTCATTGAAGCCGATCCGCCGCGCACAACGCACGCAGGACACCCGGCAGGGTGTCGTCGGGTTCGGTCACCGCCGCGGCGTAGCGCGGACCGGGCCCATGACGCGAGCCGGCACGGTCCGCGTGGTCGTCTGATGCTCCGGCCCTGACGATGCCTTCGGCCGTCAGCCAAGCCAGGATCGACCGGGCCAGGCCGGCGGCTTCGACCTCCGTCGCTTCGACGTCCGCGATGATCTGGAAACTGTCCCCCACCAGCGGCAGGGTACCGGCCCGGATCGGCGGCCCCCGAGGCTGTCGCGCCGCGCCCGGCTCCGCTGGTGCTGCCAAGCTCCACTAATACCGGGCCTCGATGACGTCGAACGCGGCCGGTACCGAGTCCACGACCGTGATCAGGTCGAGCGCGGCCGGCCGGACGAAGGCGCCGTCGGTGAGGTGGCGCAGCCAGTCGAGCAGCCCGGCGTAGAAGCCGTCGACGTCCAGCACCACGATGGGCTTGCGGTGCAGGTCGAGGGTGGCGGTGGTCCAGACCTCGAACAACTCGTCGAGGGTGCCGAGCCCGCCGGGCAGGGTGATGAAGGCGTCGGACTTGGTGAGCATGGCCGTCTTGCGCGACGCCATGCTGTCCGTGATGATCAGCTCGTCGGAGGCGGTGTCGGCCACCTCCAGGTCCACCAGGCTCTGCGGAATGATGCCGATGGTGTGGCCACCGCCGGCCCGGGCGCCGTCGGCGAGCGCGCCCATCATCCCGACGCAGCCGCCACCGGAGACCAGGGTGTGCCCGCGGCGGGCGAGTTCCCGGCCGGTCTGCTCGGCGAGGTCGAGCCACCGCTGGTCGAGCCGGCGGCTGGAGGCGCAGAAGACACAGACGGCCGCCACGTCAGCGTGCTCCGGGCCCGGCCACGCCGTCCCCGACCACCGACGCGCCAGCCGCGGCGTCGGCCGATCCGGCGGTCATTGTCGCGTCGGCTTCGACGATGTGCCGTACGGCGTGCTCGACGTCGTCGGTGACCAGGATCAGGTCCAGGTCGCTGGGGCTGATCTTGCCGTCGGCGCGCAGCGTGTCGTTGAGCCAGTCCAGCAGCCCCTGCCAGTACGCCGATCCCATCAACACCACCGGGAACCGGGTCACCTTGCGGGTCTGCACCAGGGTGAGCGCCTCGAACAGCTCGTCGAGGGTGCCGAAGCCGCCGGGCAGCACGACGAACGCCTGGGCGTACTTGACGAACATGGTCTTGCGGGCGAAGAAGTACCGGAAGTCGATGCCGATGTCGACCCAATCGTTCAGGCCCTGCTCGAACGGCAGTTCGATGCCCAGGCCCACCGACATCCCGCCCGCCTCGGTGGCCCCCCGGTTGGCGGCCTCCATCACGCCGGGGCCACCGCCGGTGATGACCGCGTAGCCGGCGTCGGCCAGGGCCGCGCCCAACCGCTCGGCGAGTTGGCATTCCGGGCTGTCCGGCTTGCTGCGGGCGGAGCCGAAGACACTCACCGCCGGGGGCAGGTCGGCGAGGGTGTCGAAGCCCTCGACGAACTCCGACAGGATGCGCAGGGCCCGCCAGGAGTCCTTGCTCTTCCATTCGTCGCGGTTCTCGGAGTCCAGTAACCGCTGGTCAGCGGTGCTGTGCGCGCCCGATTCGTCACGCAGCGTCACGGCCCCGCGATGCCGCTCGGGTCGCCGGTTGCGGTGGCCGTCGCTGCCGTTGCGGCCACGGGTCGCCGGTCCGGCGGGCTCGATGGTGTCCGTCATGCGGTCAACCGTAGTGCCGGGGTATGAAGAATTCTGCTCGCCTACGGCGGAAAGCCGACATTGGAGCAACCAAAAGTGGTCCGCAGGCGTCATATTTGTTGTCTGGGCGATACGAAGGGTGTTCGGATACAGGTTCGAACACCTCGGGGGGAGGCGGCCACCATGCTCAACGGCTCGCAACGGCGGAAGAACCGGCGGCGGATGCAGGAACGGATCCGTGCGGTGGTGGAGGAACGTCGCCTGACGTCCGAACGGGCGCTGCCCCCGCCCGCCCCGGCCGAACCGCAGGCCACGGTGCCTCCGGAGCCGCAGCCCGCCGGCTGAACCGTCGGGCGGCCGAAGCGGGCCGCCCATCCGCGGCGGGGCTCCGCCGATCAGCCGGCCCCGGCGGTCAGTCGCTCTCCGCCAGCCACCGGTGCAGGGTGGCGGCGCCGTCCCTGATCTTGCCGATCTCGACGTGCTCGTCCGGCGCGTGGGCCAGGTTGGGGTCGCCGGGTCCGTAGTTGAGCGCCGGGATGCCCAGCGCCGCGAACCGGGCCACGTCCGTCCAGCCGAGCTTGGCCGCGGGCTGGGCACCCACCGCGGCGATGAACTCGCGGGCGGGGCCCGCGCCCAGACCCGGCAGCGCCCCCGGTGCGCTGTCGGTGACCTCCACCTCCAACCCGTGGAAGACCTCGCGGACGTGCGCCTGCGCCTGCTCCGGGGAGCGGTCCGGGGCGAACCGGTAGTTGACCTCGACCTCGCACCGGTCGGGCACCACGTTCCCGGCCACCCCGCCGGCGATCCGGACGGCGCTGAGCCCCTCGCGGTACGTGCAGCCGTCGATGTCGACGGTGCGGGCCTGGTACGCGTCCAGCCGGCGCAGCACCTCGCCGGCGGCGTGGATGGCGTTGACCCCCCGCCACGAGCGGGCGGTGTGGGCGCGCCGCCCGGTGGTGCGTACCTGCGCGCGCATCGTGCCCTGGCAGCCGGCCTCCACCACGCCGTAGGTGGGTTCCAGGAGGATGGCGAAGTCGGCGGTCAGCCACTCGGGGTGGGCGGCGGCGACGAGGTTGAGCCCGTTGAACCGGGACTCGATCTCCTCGGCCTCGTAGAACAGGTAGGTCACGTCGTGTCGCGGGTCGGGCACCGTCGCGGCGAGGTGCAGGGCCAGCGCGACACCGGACTTCATATCGGAGGTGCCGCAGCCGTGGATGAGATCCTCGACCAGCCGGGACGGGAAGTTGCCGTTGATCGGCACCGTGTCGAGGTGCCCGGCGAGCACGACGCGCTGGGCGCGTCCCAGCCCGGTGCGGGCCATGATCGTGTTACCGAGGCGGTGCACCGCCAGGTACGGGGCCTGCTCGCGCAGGACGTCCTCCACGTGGTCGGCGATCTCCTGCTCGTCGCGGGAGACGGACTCGATGTCGACCAGGGCGCGGGTCAACGCGACCGGGTCGGCCAGCACATCCGGGGTCAGCGGGTTGCCCATGGGCCGCACCTTACCGTCCCCCGCACCGGGCGACGGCCTCCGCCGGCGCGGTGGGTAGGGTGGACCGCCGTGAGCACTTCGATCTCGACCTCGCCCGCCTGGGGCATCGGCCTGGCCACCGCGACGACCGACGGGCAGGTGCTGGACACCTGGTATCCGGCCGGCGGGCTCGGGCTGGGCGCCGCGCCGACGCGGGAGCCGGCGTTTCCGGACGGCGTGGTCGGCGGGCGTTCGCTGCCGGGGTTGCACACCTCGGTGGTGCGCACCGCGATCGGCTCACTGGCTGATCCGATCAAGGACGTTTCCGACGCGTACCTGCGGCTGCACCTGCTCTCCCACCGCCTCGTGCGGCCCAACGAGCTGAACCTCGACGGCATCTTCGGGGTGCTCGCCAACGTGGCCTGGACCTCCGCCGGGCCGTGCCCGCCGGACCGGGTCGACGAGCTGCGGCTGGTCGAGCGAGCCGCCGGGCGGCACCTGGCCGTGTACGGCGTGGACAAGTTCCCGCGGATGACCGACTACGTGGTCCCGTCGGGGGTGCGGATCGCCGACGCCGACCGGGTCCGGCTGGGCGCGCACCTGGCGGCGGGTACGACGGTGATGCACGAGGGGTTCTGCAACTTCAACGCCGGCACGCTGGGCACGTCGATGGTCGAGGGGCGGATCGTCGCCGGCGTGGTGGTCGGCGACGGCTCGGACGTGGGCGCGGGTGCCTCGATCATGGGTACGCTCTCCGGCGGCGGCAAGGAGAAGATCCGGATCGGCGAGCGCAGCCTGCTCGGCGCGAACGCCGGGATCGGCATCTCGCTCGGCGACGACTGCGTGGTGGAGGCGGGCTGCTACATCACCGCCGGTTCGAAGCTGACCCTGCCGGACGGCCGGGTGGTCAAGGCACGCGAGTTGTCCGGCGTGCCGGGGCTGTTGTTCTGGCGCAACTCGGTGACCGGGGCGCTGGAGGCCCGCCCGCGTACCGGCAGCGGAATCGAGCTGAACTCGGCCCTGCACGCCAACGACTGAGCGCCGGCTGGTGTCGGGTACGGCGGAGACCGCCTCCCGGGGGCGGCCACGGCTCTAGTCTGAGGGCGCCATGGTCACTTCGGAGTACGACCTCAACCTGCCGTACCTCGGCCACCCGGCCGATGTGATCCCGTTGCAGTACCACGCGCACATGCTGCTCGACGAGTACCGGATGAACGCGTTCCAGCAGGCGATCGCCGAAGTGGTCACCCCCGGCATGCATGTGCTGGACCTGGGCACGGGCACCGGGGTGCTGTCGTTCTTCGCCGCCCGGCGTGGTGCCCGGGTCACCGCCGTGGAGCGGGAGCCGCGGGTGCTGGCCGCGGCCCGTACCGCGCTGGCCGAGCAGGTCGGCGACCGGGTCCGGCTGGTGCACGCCGACGCCCGCACGTTCGTGCCCGACGAGCCGGTCGACGTGGTCTTCTGCGAGATGATGCACGTCGGGCAGCTGCGCGAGCGGCAGATCGAGGTGATCGGGAGCTTCAAGCGGCGGTACGCCGAACGGTTCGGCGGCCCGCTGCCACGGTTCCTGCCGGAGGCGTGCGTGCAGGCGGCCCAGCCGGTGCGGCAGGACTTCTCGTTTTCCGGTTTCACCGTCGCCGCGCCGCTCTTCCAGGACCCGTTCACCGTGCAGCCGCGCACCACCGAGTTGGCCGCCCCGCAGGTCTACCAGCAGTTCTTCTACCACGATCCGCTGCCGGACCGGTGCGCCGCGGACCTGCGGTTCACCGCGCGGACCGACGGCGTGCTCAACGCGGTGCGGCTGATCACCAAGAACCTGTTGACCGTCCAGCTGAACCCGCCGGGCACTGTGGACTGGCTGATGTCGTACCTCGTCGCTCCGCTGGCGGAGCCGGTCACGGTGACCGCCGGGGCGCAGCTGCGGATCACCTTCGACTACCGGCCCGGCGACGAGATCGACGCGTTGACCGGCAGTGCCCGGGCGACCATGGTCGGGCACCCGGTCAGCCACGACGGCTGAACCCGGTCAGCCACGACGGCTGAACCGACCGGCACGGCCCGCCGGCCCGCCGGTCGCGGCGGCCGAGTTCGGCGCGGTCGCGCTGGTCGTGGCCCGGATGGGCCGGGCGTCGCGGCGGTTGGCGCGTTGACTGGCCGCTGACCACGCCCCGGTACGCTGCCCGACCACGGGGACATCCAGGACGGTCGCTTTCCAGCGGACACGGGCCGCCGCCGCCCGGGAACGGAGCGCGGATGTCGCCGGTTGCCGAGCCGCTGACCGTCGCGGACCTGGCGGCGCTGGACGCCGCTTACCTGCATCGCTGGCGGTACCGCTGGCCCCGGTTCGTGGCGCTGAGCGGCGGTATGGTGCTGGCCCTGCTCACTCTGATCGCCTTCACGGCGGACGCGCGGCCGTGTCTGCCGGAGTCGCCGTGTGGACCCGACCGGGCCGGCTCCATTCTGCTCGGAGTCATGTACGGTGTGGCGTTGCTGAGCCTGATCTATCGGCGGTGGGCCGCGGCGGCGGCAGTCACGATCGCGGCCGTGCTGCCCTGGTACGACCACAGCCAACCCGACATCGCGCTGGCGCTCTGGTTGTATCTCCTGGCGGGGGCCCACGTGATCGGCTGTCTCGTGCTGGCTCGGATCGCTGACCCGCGGTGGCATCCGGCGGTGCGGCGCTGGCGTGCGGGGCGCACCGACCTGCGCACCCCCGCGAAGCCGGCCCGGCGGATGCGACCGCCGTTCGGGCACGCCTGGGCCGGCGTCGGCCTGCTGGCCGGCGCGCTGGCCGGAGCCCGGTGGATCGAGGTCCACCAGGCGCGGGTCGGGCGCCAGGAGGCGATCGCTG
>DASVVF010001033.1:0-3080 GCA_036386695.1 Catenuloplanes sp.
TCACGCCGGGTGGACCGCCGGATCAGGGATACCGCCGAGCAGGCCGTCGCGCACGCGGCGATGGCACTGGGCCGGGCAGTGCTCAGCGAGCGGATCAGCTCCGCGGCGCACACCGACGGACTCACCGGCCTGGGCAACCGCCGGCTCTTCGACACCAGCCTGGTCAGGGAAACCGAGCGATCCCGCTTCACCGGTGATCCGGTGTCCCTGCTCATGATCGACCTGGACCAGTTCAAGCAGCTCAACGACCGGCACGGGCACCAGACCGGCGACGAGGTCCTCCGTCAGGCCGCGGCGGTGCTCCGCGACAACTGCGGCAACCAGAACCTCGCGGCCCGGTACGGCGGTGAGGAGTTCGCGGTCATCCTCAGCGGCTGCGGCATCGACGATGCCGCCCTGATCGCGGAGAACATCCGGGCGGCCCTCGTGGCGGCCGACACCGCGGTGCCGGTGACGGCCAGCATCGGCGTCGCCACCTCGCTCGACCACGGTACGGACGCGCCGGCCATCCTGCGCGCCGCCGACGCGGCGCTGTACGCGGCCAAGGCCGATGGGCGTAACCGCGTGGTGCGGGCCCCGTCGACACGCGAGCTGGTGGCGTGAGGGCAGGGGTCGTCGATCAGCTCTGCGCCTCCCAGGTGAAGGTGACGTTCGCCGTCCTGCCGGCCGCCGCGTTGTCGGGCTGGAGGAGGTAGCGGAACTGGTAGGTCATCGTCGCGCCACTGGTCACGTTGTCCCACGCGGACACACCGGTGGCGTGGCTGACAGCGGAGCCGGCGAAGGCGCCGAGGGTCTTCGTGTAGTCGGACAGCCCGGTCGCGTTGTAGTCGATCGCCGACCGCGCGAAGTCGCCACAGTCGGCGTCGCTGCCGGTGCCTTCATTGACCTGCAGGCTGAGATATGTTCCCAGGCCGGTCCCGGTGAGCGCGCCGCTGGCGACGTAGAGGCGCACCCGGGCGGGCAGCGATCCGGTGTATGTGATCTTGACGCAGGCGTTCCCGGTGCTTCCCGGCTTGGCGTCGCTCACCGTGAACATGGCGGTCGCCGGGCTGTTGGGGCCGAACGTCACCGTGCCGGTGGACCAGGAGTTGGAGCCGCTGGCCACGGTCGCGGTGAAGGCGGCGTACACCGTCCCCCACCCCGGCGCCAGGGCCAGCGCCACCAGCGCCGCCGGCACGGCGACGACCGTGCGCCGGGTCGGTCCCGACCGCGGGGTCCGGTACCGCCGCGGCGGGGCGCTCACCGCGACTCCAGCACCGGGTGTACCTCCAGCCCGGCATACCGCCTCGGCCCTATCGACGCGACGTCCACCTCCGGTGTGACACCACCGGCCGTTCCCGCCGGCGCGGCACCCACCCCGGTGTCCGATCGCGGCGACGTGGGTGGCCCGGCCGGACCGCGGCCGGCGGTGGCGGCGCCCATCAACACCAGGCACACCATGGCCACCAGGTCGTACCGGTTGTGGCGCATCCACAGCGCCGGCAGGCCGAGGTACGGAATCCGGATGCGGGGCAGTCCGCGCACCATCGCCGCCGGCACGGGGGTCGAGTCGTCGACGTTGTTTGCGTCGCCACGGGTCCGCAGCGACCCGTCCGGGTTGCGGCCGACCACCCGGTGCATCAGCAGCGTGCCCGGCCGGGCGGGGTTCGACATCAGCACGATCTGCCCGACGGTGACAGCCGGTGCGGCGACCGGCTGGCTGACGATGACATCGCCGGGTGCGATGCGGGGCATCATCGAACCGGAAACCACCACCTCGCCGGACCAACCCACGAGCACCGGCGCCAGCGAGCAGAGCAGCAGCGTGGAAATGACGCCCAGCACCGTCCTGGCCAGGACGAACGGGATCAGGCTCAGCGCCGCCAACGTGGCCGGGCCGGCGCCGGTGCGGTCCCGCGCGTCAGCTGCTGTCATGTCCTCGGCTATCTCGCTGGGCGGGCTCTGGTGCCCTCCACTTCGGCACCACATCCGTAGGCCTGAAGCAAAGGCCCCCGCCGCCACCAGGCAAACCCGTGCCCGTGAGTGGCCCTGGACCACTCATGCCTGGGGCCCGCTGGCCGATCTAGCGGTCAACAGCCCTCCTAACCTCAGCTGGGAGTACCTCATGCGCCAACTCCGCTCCGGTGCCCGCCGCGCCGCCGCGCTGGCCGTCGTGCCCCTCACGCTGCTCGGTAGCGGGGTGCTCGTGTGGCAGGCGTCCCACGCGGCGTTCTCGGCCACCACCGTGACCGGTTCCAATTCCTGGGCCACCGGGACCGTCGCCGTCACCAACGACCAGGCGGGCGTAGCGGTGTTCAACGGTCTGACCGGGCTCAAGCCCGACTCCAGCGCCACCTCGTTGATACTGCCGGGCATCGCGGCGTACTCGGCCAGTACCACGGCTTCCGGTGGCTCGGCCTGTCTCAAGGTCACGTACACCGGCTCGCTGGCCGCCAATATCCGGCTGTATGGCACCGTCACCAACGCCGGTCTGGCGCAATATCTGCTGTTCAGCGTCGACACCGGCACGAACACGGCCTCGGCTGAGGACCTGAGCTGCGGCACCTACACCAGCGTGGCGAACGTCTCGGGTCCGAGCCCGAACAGCACCGTGTACCTCAGCGCGTTCCCGGCCACCTGGGCGGTCGCGAACCCGACGGCCTGGACCAACGTCGCCCAGAACGCGACCAGGTGGTACCGGATCTCGTGGGCGCTGCCCTCGAACACCACTCTGACCGGGGCCTCCGCGGTCAACGCCCAGGTCGTCTTCACCTGGGAAGCGCAGAACACCTGATCCGGCGGTGGCTCTTGACGACGGGTCAGGCCGTTGGGCACTGGCATGACGGCCTCATCGCGCCGATGCTCGGGTGGTCCGCTGCCGGCGGGTTCAGTGTGTCTTACGTGGATGGTGCAGGGTTTCCGCCGGTGCGGCGTTTCCTTCGGCTTGTCGCTACCTTCACCATGTCCTCAGTGGGTCGACAGGGCGGCGCCCCCGGCGGACCATGGCTTCGCGTGCCGCCGCACCGCCACACCCGCGCTCTGACCTGACGACAGGAGAACCGGCATGAAGAGGACGATGGCCAGCACACTCGCTCTGGCCG
>DASVVF010001034.1:0-7662 GCA_036386695.1 Catenuloplanes sp.
CGTCGCTGCACAACAGCCAGCCGTGGGCGTTTCGCCTGCACGACGGCGCCGTCGATGTCCGCATCGACCCAGGGCGTGGGTCGGCCGTCGGCGGCCGCGCCGGGTGGGCGGCCCGTGTCGCCTGCGGCGCGGCGGCGCTCAACGCGCGACTCGCTTTGGCCACGAACGGCACCCCCGCGGTCGTCCGGATCCGGCCAGACCCTACGGACGACGAACTGATCGCCCGCCTGGCTCCCACCGCGGCCCGCCCTGCAACGATGGGGGAGCGGGACCTCGCCGCCGCCGTCGCACGTCGGCGCAGCAACCGGGCACCATTCTGGGCCGACCCCGTCCCGGCCGACCTGCGAGCCCGCCTCCTGGACGCTGCCCGGGCAGAGGGCTGCTGGTTGGAGCTCCTGATCGGGATGACCGCGCTCAGCGGCTTCGCGGAGATCGCGCAGAGCGCCGACCGGGTGCTGCGCCGCGACTCGGCGTACCAGGCGGAGCAGGGGCATTGGACCGACCCGAGCGTCGCCGGCGATGGTGTTCCGGTCAATGTCGGTGCCCGGGTCACCGAGCCGCAGGATCTGCTGCCGCAGCGGGCGTACTCGGATCGCCCGCGCGCCCCGGGGCGCGACTTCGAGGCGGAGCCGCTCATCGCGATCCTGGGGTCGACCGGTGACTGCGCTGGTGATCAGATCGCTGCCGGGCTGGCCCTGCAGCGGGTGTTGTTGACGGCCACCGACGCCGGCCTGGCCACGTCGATGATCTCCCAGCCGATCGAGGTACCCAGCGCCCGCGACCAGCTTCGGCGATCGCTCGGCCGCTCCGGCACGCCGCAGATGGCATTGCGAATCGGCTATGGGCAGCCCGGTAGCCTGACGCCCCGCCGCCGTCTGGGCGACGTGATCGTCTCTTGACGGAGAATCGGGGCGGTGGGGCATGCGCCTCTGCTCATCAAAGCGGGGGAAGCTCAGCTGCCAGGCGACCCGAGGCACTGCGTTTCAGCTCTGCCAATCAAGTTGAGGCATCGCGGGTCAACGCACATGCCGTGCCTCAGAACAACTGGCAGACGACAGCCACCGCCGGAACCTGCTCGCTGCCGCAACAGCCCCACGTGGCACAAGGCCCCGGGGGCTGCCGGCCGGTCGGTTGGTCAGTCGTCGCACCGATCGAACCGATTCGCGTTCTGCAGGGCGGCCTCCGGGAGGAAACCGACCACTCCGACGCTGGCGTTGTAGATCAGGTGCCAGACGGTGTTGCCCTGGACCGCCGTGCCGAACTGCCAGCAGTAGTCCCGCAGGTTGTTCGGCGGCGTCGTGGTGTTCAGCAACGTGCATGCGGTATTCGCGCAGGTCCGCATCGCGGTGTTCGCCGTCACCGCGTTGAACAGACCGCCCGTGGCGCAATCGGTGAACTGGTCGGTGAAGGTCAGCGTGGACCGCTGCACGAAGCCCGCATGCCGGGCGGCGCTCCGGTTGAACACCATGTCCCAGGTTCCCCGGCGACAGAAGTCGGTGAGTGCGTCCGGGGGAGGCCCCTTGAGCGCGCTGGCGACGGTGAGGCACCCCGCCGAGGCGCAGGCCTTCATGGCCGAGCTTATCTTGGGCGTGTTGGGGAAGGTGGCTGCGGCGGCCGGACCCGCGACAACCAATGTGCCGGTCACCCCGAGTACGACGGCCGCCGCGACGGACATCATTCGCCTGAGTAGATGTTTCATGGCGCCCCCTGCGTGAGTTCGGATGATTCGCAGGGACAGTCTTGACCGCCTCGTTCATCGGTTCTGCATCACGCCGTTCATCGAACGTTGCCCGCCAGGGCGGCGGCGGGACCGGTCACCGTCGGGCATCGGGACCGTGGACCGCATCGCGGAGAGCGCCGGGCTCGCGCGCCGTCGGGCCGCCTCGTAGCGCCAGCCCAAGCGCATCCGCATCCAGCAGTGCTCCACTTCGATATCGGTGTACATCAGGCCCTCGATGTCGCTGATCACGGGCTCCCCGTCCAGCCCGACGAGCATGTGTTCTGCGCAGAGCTCGCCGTGGACCACGCCGAACTCTGCGCGGGTCGAGTGCGGTGTGCAGGGTGCGCAGCTTCTCCTGCACCATCGCCTCGCCTTCGGCCGCGCGAGCGTCGCGGGGCACGGCGGTGGCGATGTTCACCAGCGCGCGCTCAATAGCGGTACCCGGCGACGAGGGTCGAGCTACCGTCCGGATCTCATGAGCCGAGCAAGTCCTGCAACCACTCGTAGAGCGTCCGGCCGACGAGGCTGCCCAGGAACCGGGCAGCGAAGTCTCGCATGGCAACACCGGCGCGGGCCGGACCTGCGGGGCTCTGGCTCGGCCCGATCTCTGCTGGCGCGCTGCGCTTCCTTGCGTCACGCACCGTAGGAGATCACGTGGAGCCCTCTCGCAGACCGTTCCTTCGCAAGAACTGGTCTATCGATGGCTCCACGCCTATACCCAGCACCGTCCGGACCATCCCGGTATATCCGTGTCGCTCAAACCCGGTCGGTGCTTCTCGCTGAGATCACCTCACTGGCTGTGCCGCACGCGTTCTGCTGACCGGTGAGGCCGGCGGGACGATGGTTGCGGCCGCGGGCAGCGATTCAGGCGGCGGCCGCCGTGGTGGTCGATTCCATACGTGTGGCGATGCTTCGGTGAAGCGTCGCAGGAGGAGTGCCGCGGTGGTGCCCAACCCGGTGAGCAGGCCGAGCCAGACGCCGGTGGCGCCGAGGCCGAAGCCGTGGCTGACGAGCCAGGCGGTCGGTAGGCCGACGATCCAGTAGCCGATCAGCGTCATCCGGAAGCTGGCTGTGGTGTCGTCGAGTCCGCGCAGGAGGCCGACGCCGATGTTCTGGGCGCAGTCCACGTACTGCACAGCGGTGGCGACGACGAGCAGCGTGGTGGCGACTGCGATCGCGCCGGCGTCGGTGGCGGTCCCGAGGTCCAAGTTGTTCCCGCCGGCCGGTCCGACCTGAAGCGCTGGCGGTTCACCCTCGCCGAGGGAGCCACGGCGCCGCCCGGACGATGCGGGTGCCGCCGCTCAGGTCCGGCAGCGGCCCACCTTGGCCCAGAGCGGCCATCCGCCCCCTTGATGTCCGCCTTGCGGAGGCGGGCCGAGCCCGCACGGGCGCATCAGCAACGGCACATGTCAGGGGAACGAGCAGGGCCACGGCGGATCGATCCACAAGGGAGCCGGCTGCTTCGTGGTCATGATGCTGGTTCCGCCGTACGTATGGCGGACGCGCTACACCGGCGAGGGCTACGACGCCCGCCTCGAGCAGTCCGGCTGGCAGCAGCCGGGCTTCGACGCAGGCCACTGGAGCGCCACCCCGCTCGTTGACGGCCCGAAGCGACAGCGAAGACACCCAGCGCCACATCGGCGGCCAAGGCGCCGATCTTCGGCGTCGAGGTCATGGCCGAGTCGCCCCTTCCGATGCCGGCGACCGTGCGCTGTGCCGTGGTGGGCGTCATCGGGGACGGCGACGACGGGCCGCCGCGGTTGGTGGTGTCCACGGCCCTCGACGGGGTGGCCACCGAAAACGGGGCCGATCAGTTCACCGTCGCTGGAACGGCATCTGGGTCCTCGACCTGTATGCCCGCGTCTTCGACGGTCAGCCGTTCCTCGGGCCGGTGAAGCTCTTCCCACTGCGGCGCGCACCGGTGGGGCACCCGCCGGACCGCCCGGGGTCCGGCAGCCTGTGATCAATATGTGTCGAAGGTGTGCGCCTCGTCCGGAAGATGAAGTCGGTGGCGTCGATCATGCGCCGCCGATATCCATACTCGGGGGATCCCCGACGGGGAAGGAGATCTTGATGAAAGCGTTCACGAAGGTTGGCGACTGGATGCTGTCCAGGCTGATGCCGGTGGCACCGGCGGCGGCGTGCGGTAGTTGCCAGTGCAACTCCAGCGGTTCGGTCTGTGGTTACTGTCGGTGCAGCGATGGCCGGTGGGTCGACTGCGGTGCGAACGACCGCAGCTGTGCTACCTGCCGATTGACCCAGTTGCACTGCTAGTCGATGCTCGCGTTCGCCCTGTTCGCACGGATCGTGGTCGGTGGGTTGCTGGCGGTTGCCGCGACGGCGAAGGTCTTCGATGTGCACGCTTTCGCCGGCACGCTGAGGCAACTGGGGTACGTGCCGCAGCGCTGGGCGCGCCTCGGCGCGCTCGGTGTGGTCGCCACTGAGGCGGTGGTCGCTGCGGCGATCCTGGCCCCACCGACCGCGGCCGTCGGCCTTGGGCTCGGCGCGGTGCTGTTCGCCGCGCTGGCCGCCGTCGCGGCCCGCGCGGCGAACCAGCCCGCGTCGGTCCCGTGCCGGTGCTTCGGCGCCGGGGCAGCGCCGCTGGGCCGGCCGCACCTGTACCGCAACGCGGTGGTCTGCGCGGTCGCACTCCTCGGCTTGTGCGCGGCCATCTTCGCCGGTCCGGACGCGCATCTCGATCCGGGCACACCGGTACTGACGTGGGCGGCCGGGCTGGTGCTGGTCGCGGCGGGGGTCTTCCTCGACGACCTCGCAGCGCTATTCCGGGCCGCTGGAACTTCGAACGGAAGGTGAGTCGATGACGCTGTTGGCCGCGTTTATCGTTGTCTTGATCGTGCTTGTGGTCCTGGACCTGGCCCTGACCGCCGCGGTGATCCGCAAGCTCCGCCAGCACGACGAGCGTTTGGCGGGCGAAGCCTTCGACCCGCGACCCGCGGTCGTGCCGGGAACACGGCTACCTGCCTTCACGGTCGTTACCACGGCCGGGGCGGGCCTGTCCGAGGCTGCGTTGCGCGGGCGCACAACGGTGCTGGTCTTCATCTCCACCACATGCGCGTCCTGCACGGCTAACCTGCCGGCGCTGCGGGAGTACCTCACGGACGCGACCAGGACCGGGCTGCAGGCCTGGGCGGTGGTGGCCGGCGCGCCGGACGCGGTGGCCACCATGGTGTCCGAGTTGCCGCCGGAGGTAGAGGTGATCAACGAGGGCGTCGGCGGGCCGCTGCACGGATCGGTCCGGCTGCAGGCGTACCCGGGGTTCGTCGTGGTTGCGCCGGACGGGACGGTCGAACGGGTCGCGTCGACCATGGACGGTCTACCCCGGACTCCGTTGCCGGTGTCCGTGCCGGCCGGACCAACCACCGGAATGCGGTGACCGCGGCGATCAACGATCCGCTCGGTGCGCCGGGTGCCCGCGGCAGCCTACGGATCGTCGTGCGGGCGATGAGACTCATCCGCCAGGCACACCCGGTCGCCGCCGGCATGCTGCTCGCCGGAACGCTCGTGATCGGTGCCGCACCGGTGGGTATCGCCTGGTTGACCAAGCTGCTCATCGACGCGCTCCTCGGGCCCCGGCGCGATACGTCGCTGCTGGTGAGCATTGGTGTTGGGCTCGCCGTCGCCACGCTGATCCTGCGGCTGTTCCCGGAGGGGCTGCGCTACCTGCAGCGCCAACTCGACCGTCGGGTCGAGTACGTGGTGCGCGACCGGATGTTCACGAAGGTGAACACCTTCGGCGGCGTGCGACTGTTCGAGCAGCCGCGGTTCCATGACCTCCTGCAGCTTGCCCTCGACTCCGGCCAGAACGCCCCGCAGCGCATTCTCGGCGTGTTCGGCGGGATCCTGCAGCAGACCGTGACGCTGCTCGGCTTCATCGGCATCCTGGTGGCCATCCATCCGCTCGTCGCGGTGTTCACCGTGCTTTCAACCCTGCCGCAGCTCGTCGCTGAGTTGTCGATGGGTCGGCACCGGGTGCAGGTGATGGTGCGGGTCAGCCCGGCGGAGCGGCGGCGGTTCTTCTTCTCGTCGCTGCTTATTCAGCCGCACGCGGCCAAGGAACTGCGGCTGTTCGGATTGGGCTCGCATTTCCGTCGGCGGATGCTCGACGAGGTTTCCTCGATCCATGCTCAGGAGCGGGCACTCGACGTGCGTGCCCTGCGGATCGAGGCCATGCTGGGGATGCTCGCCGCGGTGACCTGGGGGGCCACCCTCGCGGTCGTGGTTGGGCTGGCCGCGACGAACCGCATCGGCGCCGGCGACCTGGTCGCGTTCCTCGCCGCCATCGCCGCGGTGTCCGGGGGCTTCGCGGCGCTGTTCGGCGACGTCGCGCAGGCCGCCGAGGCGGTACACGGCATGGGGTACTACGAGCGGCTGCTCGACGCCGAGCCTGACATCCGGGTGGGAGCCGGGCGGCCGGCACCGCCGTTGCGCGACGCAATCGAGCTGCGTGACGTGTGGTTCCGCTACGACCCGGACCAGCCGTGGGTGCTGAAAGGGGTGAACCTGCGGATCCCGGCTGGCCAATCCCTCGCGATCGTCGGGCAGAACGGCAGTGGCAAGAGCACAGTTGTGAAGCTGCTGTGCCGGCTGTACGCACCGGATCGCGGCGCCGTCCTGTGGGACGGTGTGGACATCGCCGAGTACGACATCGCGACGTTGCGGGAGCGGATGGGCTCGGTGTTCCAGGACTTTATGCGCTACGACCTCACGGTGGCCGACAACATCGGCCTGGGGGACCTGGAGCGCCTGCACGACGAGGAACGAATCCGATCGGCGGCCCAACTCGCCGGCGTCGGGAAGATCATCGATGGCCTGCCGCACGGCTACGGGTCTGTGCTGAGCCGGGTGTACGTCTTCGAGGGGGCCGACGACACGGAGGCGGTCCGCAGCGCCGAGCTGTCCGGCGGCCAATGGCAGCGGTTGGCGCTGGCCCGGATGCTGATGCGCGACGACCGGGATCTGCTGCTGCTCGACGAGCCCAGCTCTGGGCTGGACCCGCAGGCTGAGCACGAACTGCATGCGACAGTCCACTCGCTCACCGGCGGGCGTACCCGCGTGCTGGTTTCGCACCGGCTCAACGCCGTGCGCGCGGCCGACCGTATCGCGGTGCTCTCCGACGGCCACGTCATCGAGGCGGGTACCCACGACGAACTGACGGCGGCCAGCGGCGCCTATGCCCGCATGTTCGAGCTACAGCGATCCGGCTATGCCGGGTGGCCCGGCCCCCCGGCTTCGGTCGCCCCAGAGCCGACAGCGCACGACCGCGACCACCCGCTCCTCGGGGAGCGCGCCGAGTCGGCGGGAGTCGACGCTGTTGACGCCGTCGCCGAGCAGCCAGATCCGCCCGGCTGCCAGCCGAACATCCCGACCGGGCACTCGGTCGCCGCCCACGGCGGCGACCCGCTTGACCAACAGGGTCTCCTCGCCGCCGAGTTCGATCGCCGAGCCGGCCACGGCCCGGTACACGACCACCCGGCCCCGTTCGACGCCACGACCGTGGCGGTGCCGGACCGCCAGTAGCCGGTCACCGTCGCGATAGGTCGGGTGCATGCTCCACCCCCTGACCGGCACGAGCAGCAGACGGCGCCGCACCAGGGTCAGCGCCGTGCCGACGGCAGCGGCCGCCACGAGCCATCCGAGGACCCTCATCGCGGTCCCACCTGACCTTCGTCGCGATGCCCGCTCGACCTGGCCCGGCACGCCCCTAGTCCCGCTGGGACCGGCGCACCGACGTGCTCGAATTCCGTGCGCGCCGCACGCCAGTGCACCGACGCCAGCGAGGCCCCCTCGATTCGGCTGACTGCATCGCCGAGCACGGCCAACGCCCGTGCGGCGCCGAGCCGGTAACCGATCCGGCGGTGCAGTTGTAGCGCCTCCCGGGCGTACCGAACCGCCGATTGATGCCTGCCGCCATCGTGCTCGAT
>DASVVF010001035.1:0-3642 GCA_036386695.1 Catenuloplanes sp.
TGGCAGGCACTCGGTTACCTCCCGATGCCCGATGTGCTGTGCTCCAAGCCGCTGCGGTAGCCGCCCCGGTAACGGGTCGGCGATGGGTTCGACCCTGATGCGACGGGTCCGCTGACCCCCCGAACGCATAGATAGTCAGCATAGAAAATCGTTTCTTGACAGGGTCGAAGCGGCCCGACGAGACTGGCGACAGGTTGACGCATGCACAGGCGTCGATGACCAGGCGCGTCTGGCGCGCCTCTCTCCGGCCGCCGACTGCGGGCCCTCGCCGATGAGCTAAGGAACGCCGGTTATGACGCAGGAAACCACCGAACCCCCACGCGGCCTCCGTCGCCGGACCGTTCTGCTGGGCGCCGCGGCGGGCGCGGGTGCCGCCGCGCTCGGTTCCGCAGTCCTGTCCCGGGCCGACGCGGCGGTCTCCGGGGGCGTCACGGCGAGCCGGCGCGTGGTGTACAACATGAACATCGACTGGAAGTTCCTCCAGAATGACGTCGCCAACGGTGGCGCGATGTCCTTCAACGACGCGTCGTGGACGACGGTCAGCGCGCCGCACACGTACAACGACGTGGACTCGTTCGACGACTACATCGGCAGTTCGGGCGAGACGGCCGTCGCGATGCAGACACCAAGTGGCGCCCGGAGCAGGCGACCGGTGTCACGTACCAATGGGACTCCCGGGACTTCAACCCGACGTACGGTGGGCTGACCCGCGACGTCCGGTTGTACGTGCTGCCGCGGACGTACTTCACCCTGCCGCTGTACTCGAACCTGCGGACCGTCGGCACGTACGTATACGCCACCGACCATTCGGTGGCCAACCGGACGGCCACCATCACGGCGCAGGCGCAGGTCCGCAACGAACAGGCAGACGCCCGCACGATCACCGTGTCCGCCAATCTGATCGACGCGGGCGGCTCGGTGGTGCAGACGTTCACCGCGCCCGCCGTCACCCTGGCCGCCGGTGAGACCCGGATCGTGCGGGTCACCGGCACGGCCAGCGACCTGACCTTCTGGTCGGTGGAGAACCCGTACCTGTACACGGTCGAGATGGTGCTGCGCGAGGGCACGACGGTGCAGGACGCGTACCCGATCGTCACCGGCTTCCGGAAGACCGAGTTCCGCGGTGGCGCCACCAACGGCGGCGTCTACCTCAACGACCGGTACCTCTTCCTCACCGGATACGCCCAGCGGTCCACCCACGAGTGGGCCATCCTCGGCGGTGCGGTGCCGGAGTGGCTGCGCAACTACGACGGCCGGATGATCCGGGACAGCAACGCGAACCTGGTGCGCTGGATGCACCTCGCCGCGACACCGTCGGACATCCGGTCCACCGACCGGTACGGCATCGTGTCGATCCAGCCCGCCGGGGACAAGGAGGCCGATGTCACCGGCCGCAAATGGGAGCACCGCGTCGAGGCCATGCGGGACACCCTCATCTACTTCCGCAACAGCCCGAGCATCCTGTTCTGGGAAGCCGGCAACCAGTGGATCTCCGCCGCCCACATGCGGGAGATGACCGACCTGCGCAAGACCTGGGATCCCAGCGGTGGCCGTGTGATGGGTTGCCGGGCGATCACCGACGACCCCGCCTGGGGCGGCGCGGCCGTGGTGGACGCCGCCGAATGGACCGGCACGATGCTCAACCGCCACTACTCCGCCTACGCCCGCGACCGGATGCCGATCATCGAGTGTGAGTTCACCCGGGACGAGGCACCCCGCCGGGTCTGGGACGAGTACTCCCCGCCGGACTTCGGCTACGAGGTCGGCCCGAACGTCACCTGGAACTGGGACTCCGAGGAGTTCGCCGGCCCGGTCGCCGCTTCGACCCGGTGGGAGTTCTGGGGGCAGCGGATCCAGGGCCCGGGCGGCGCCGAGGGCCGCCGCTACTCCGGCGCGGCCGCGCTGATCTGGTCGGACTCCAACCAGCACGGCCGCCAGTACGGCTGGGAGACGTGCCGGCTCTCCGGCCGGGTGGACTCGGTGCGGATCCCGAAGGAATCCTTCTTCACCTACCGGGTGATGCAGAGCCCCACCCCGGCGATCCACCTGATCGGACACTGGACCTACCCGGCCGACACCACCAAGACGATGTACGTGATGGCGTCCTCGCACGTGCGCCGGGTCCAGTTGCTGGTCGACGGCGTCCAGGTCGGCAACAGCAGCACGCCGACCCAGGACTTCCTGCACTCCTTCCCGAACGTCCGGTGGGCCGCCGGGACGATCACCGCCGTCGGGTACAACGCCGCCGGCCAGGAGGTGGTCCGGACCGCGAAGGTGACGACCGGTACGCCGGTGGCGCTGAAGCTGACCGCGACGACCGCACCCGGTGGGCTGCGCGCCGACGGCGTTGACGTTTTCCTGGTCGACGTCGAGGTGGTCGACGCCCAGGGCCGTCGGGTGCCGACCGACCAGGCGCGGGTCGACTTCGCCGTCACCGGCCCGGGCAGCTTCCTTGGTGGCCACAACGCCGGCAGGCCGGGCAGCGTGTTCAAGTCCTTCATCGACACCGAGTGCGGGATCAACCGGGTCTTCGTGCGGGCCACCCGGACGGCCGGGGCGATCACCCTGCGGGCCACCCGCGCCGGCCTGACCGCCGCGTCGGTCTCCGTCACGTCCCGGGCGTTCGCCCTGGCCGACGGGCTGACCACCCAGTACCCGGACGGCTACGGCGAGCTTTCCCCCGGCCCCACCCCGACGACCCCACCTCCGACATCGGAGCCCCCGACGCCGCCGGGGGTCTTCACGATCGTCAACCGGCGTACCGGCAAGGTGATCGGTGTGACCGGGGCATCGACGGCGAACGGGGCGACGGTGACCCAGCAGACGGCTTCCGGGGCGGCCAGCCAGCGCTGGCAGCGGATCGATCTGGGCGGGGGGTACATCAAGCTGATCAACCTTGGCAGCGGCAAGGCGCTCGACGTGCTGAGGAAACTCGTCACCGACGGCGCCGCGGTCGGACAGTGGACCGACAACGGGGGGGCCAACCAGCAGTGGCAGGTGGTCGCCGTCGACGGCGGCTTCGTCAAGCTGGTCAACCGGAACAGCGCCAAGGTCCTCGATCTGTTCCAGGCGGGGGTCACCGACGGTACCCCGGTCGTGCAGGGGACCGACCGCAACGGCGCCAACCAGCAGTGGCAACTGGTCGCGGTCTGACCCGACCGGCCCGGCGGGGCGGGCGGGTCCCGCCCCGCCGGGTGCGTCTGCTCGATCGGTCGTTCGCCGCGTTACTCGTTGCCGTAGACCAGGTGCAGCACGCCGGTGCTGAACGTCGTCGAACTGATCAGCTTCAACGGGACCTTGGCCGAGCCGTCGAAAACGCGCTGTCCGGCGCCGAGCACGACGGGGTGCACCAACAGGTGCAGTTCGTCGACCAGCCCCTGCTCCAGCAGGGATCGCACCAGCGTCGCGCTGCCGGTCGTGCCCAGGTTCCGCTCCGCTTTCAGCGCGCGCAACTGGTCGTACACGTCCTCGCCGCCGAGCACTGTGCTGTTCGCCCAGTCCGCCCGGGTGAGCGTGTTCGACACCACGTACTTCGGGGTGTCGTTCATCTGCTTGGTCATCGGGTCGGTGGCGTCCGCGTTCGGCCAGTAGCCGGCGAACTCGTCGTAGGTGCGCCGGCCGAGCAGCATGGCGTCGTTGCCG